>JAJYGL010000154.1 GCA_021790625.1 Pseudomonadota bacterium
CGGCGGCTTGCTGGCGATGGTGGCGATAGGATAATGCGCCATTCTGGGCTGGATTGCGGTAGAATCCGGCCTTTGTACTTGGGCAAGAGCAAGCGATGTTGACCTTTCAGAACCTCATCCTGAATTTACAACAATTCTGGGGTGAACAGGGGTGCGTGTTATTACAGCCCTACGACATGGAGATGGGCGCAGGCACTTTCCATACCGCCACGTTTTTGCGTGCCTTGGGGCCGGAACCATGGAAAGCGGCATTTGTGCAGCCTTCGCGGCGGCCGAAGGATGGCCGCTATGGAGAAAATCCTAATCGGTTGCAACACTATTACCAGTTTCAGGTCGTGCTAAAACCCAGCCCGGACAATATTCAGGATTTATATCTGGATAGTCTGCGCAGTCTGGGTATCGACCCCACTCGGCATGACATCCGTTTTGTCGAAGATGATTGGGAGTCGCCCAGTCTGGGGGCATGGGGCTTGGGTTGGGAAGTGTGGCTCAACGGCATGGAAGTAACCCAGTTCACTTATTTTCAGGAAGTAGGCGGGTTGGCGTGCAAACCGGTATTGGGTGAAATCACCTATGGTTTGGAGCGCTTGGCCATGTACTTGCAGGGGGTGGAAAATGTGTACGATCTGGTGTGGACGCCGGGGGTGAGTTATGGTGATGTGTATCACCAGAACGAGGTCGAGCAGTCACGTTACAATTTTGAATTGGCTGATGTGACGTGGCTGTTGCGCCAGTTCGATGACTTTGAACGCGAAGCCTCGCGCCTGATGGATGCCGGGCTGGCCCTGCCTGGGTTCGAGATGGTGATGAAGTGCTCACATACGTTCAATGTCCTTGACGCAAGAGGGGCGATTTCTGTTACCGAACGCGCGGCATACATTGCCCGGGTGCGGGTCTTGTCGCGCAAGGTGGCGCGTTCGTACCATGATGCGCGGGAAGCGTTGGGCTTTCCTCTGCTGAAACAGGGGAACAGTCATGCATGACAGCCTCCTGATTGAATTTCTATGTGAAGAATTGCCACCCAAAACCTTGCAGAAACTGGCGCAGACCTTTGCCGAGCAGGTCATGGGCGGCTTGCGGCAGACGGGTTTCGTCTCTACTGACATATCCATGCAGGATGGCGTCATGGACGTGTTTGCCACGCCACGCCGTTTTGCCGTGTTGATTCGCGATGTGCGCATGATGCAGCCAATGCGGCAGGTCGAACGCAAGGGGCCGGCAGTGGTGTCCGGCATGAAAGATGGCCAGCCGACACCCGCGCTGGCCGGTTTTGCCCGCTCGTGTGGTGTGGATGTTGGCGCGCTCGATACCGACGGCACGCATTATGTGTTTCGCCGTGAGCAGCAAGGCCAGCCTCTGGCGGAAGGTCTGCCGGTTATTGTGCAGGAGGCGCTGGCGCGTTTGCCGATTGCCAAACGCATGCGTTGGGGAAGTGGTGAAGCGGAGTTCGTTCGTCCCGTGCACCGTATTGTGGCGTTGCACGGCTCGGCAGTTGTGCCGCTGTGCATCATGGGAATAGACAGCGGGCGCGTTACCATGGGGCACCGGTTTCTGTCGGCGGGTGAAATCACGTTGGCGCGCGCAGACGATTATGCCGGGGCATTGCGTCACGAAGGCAAGGTGGTGGCGAGTTTTTCTGAACGGCAGATAGAGATTCGCCAACAGTTGCAGCAGATGGCCGGACGCGATACGGTTGCCTGGGACGAAGCGCTGCTGGACGAAGTGACCGCACTGGTTGAATGGCCGGTGGTGCTGCGCGGCAGTTTCAGCAAAGATTTTTTGCGCGTACCGCAGGAATGTTTGATGTTGTCGATGAAGCAACACCAGAAGTACTTTCCATTATTGGATGGCAATCGCGCCCTGTTGGCCGATTTTTTGCTGGTATCCAATCTGCAATCCTCACATCCGGCGTTGATTGTGCAAGGTAACGAACGGGTGTTGCGCGCACGGTTGTCTGACGCACAATTCTTTTATGAACAGGATGGCCGGCAACGGCTGGATGCGCGGGTGCCGAATCTGGCACAGGTGGTTTACCACAATAAACTGGGTAGCCAGTTGGCACGCGTCGAGCGATTGGTGGGCAGCGCCGAAGCCATCGCGCATTGGTTGGGCGGAGATACCGCGCAGGCGGCGCGCGCTGCCTGGCTCGCCAAGGCGGATTTACTGACTGATATGGTGGGCGAGTTTCCCGAACTGCAGGGCACCATGGGGCGTTATTATGCTTTGCGCGACGGGGAAACCCCGGAAGTGACTGATGCTATCGCTATGCATTACCAGCCTCGTTTTGCTGATGATGTGCTGCCACGAGGTGTTGTGGCTGTGAGCGTGGCACTGGCAGATAAACTGGATGTGTTGGTGGGGATGTTTGGCATCGGTCAGTTGCCCACGGGTGACAAGGACCCGTTCGGCTTGCGTCGCGCAGCCCTCGGTGTGTTGCGCATGCTGGAAACGCTGCCATTATCGATGACGACACTGCTGGAACGAAGCGTTGCCGGGTTTCCTGCTGGTGTGCTGGCGGAAAGCACTGTTGCCAGCGTGCATGGTTTTATGCTCGATCGGTTGCGCGTCTGGCTGAAAGCGACGCATGACGGCAATGATATCGAGGCTGTTCTGGCACGGCAAAATGACAGGCTGGATGACATCCTGCTGCGGTTGCAGGCGCTGCAGGGATTCCGTGCCCTGCCCGCAGCGGCAGCGCTGGCGGCTGCCAACAAACGGGTGACCAATCTGTTGAAAAAGGCAGAGCAGGTGGCAGGAAGTGTCGCGGTTGACCGTTTGGTCGAACCGGCCGAGCAGCGCTTGCACGCGCGTGTGCAACAGTTGCAACCCTTGGTGGAACAGGAAGTGGCTGCAGGTAATTATGCCGCCGCGCTGACTTTGCTGGCGCAGTTGCGGGATGATGTCGATGCATTTTTTGAGGCGGTGATGGTGATGAGCGAGGACGCCGACTTGCGCGCCAACCGGCTGGCCTTGTTGAAACAGCTCAACGGTGTGCTGAATCAGGTGGCGGATATTGCGCTCTTGTGACGGACGTTGCCGAATGGCTCGGTTCGATATGGGCAAGATCGGGAATTCTTGGGCAGGAGGTCGCGGGCAGACGGTCAGATTTTGATGCTTCTGCCACCGTCTACATTCAGTATCTGTCCTGTGATGTAAGGTGCGTGGGCGGCCAGAAACAGCACGGTCTCGGCAATGTCTTCCGGACGTCCGGCCTGTTTGAGCAAGGTGCTGGAAATGATGCGTTGACGGGAAACGTCGTCGAATGACGGGTCGCTTTCCGGCCATAATATGGCGCCGGGAGAGACGGCATTGACGCGTACGTCCGGAGCCAGTTCGCGTGCCAGCGAGCGGGTAAGGCCGATGAGGCCGGCCTTGGCGATGCTGTAGACGGAGTAGTTTTTGAGTGGCAATTCGCCGTGAATGTCGGCGATATGGATGATGGTGCCTTTGTTGCGGCGCAGTTCGGTGCTTGCCGCTTGCGCCAGAAACAGTGGCGCTTTCAGGTTGCTGCCCATCAGGTCGAGCCAGTCGGTTTCCTGGATGCTGCCTAGCGGCGTGGGATAAAAACTGGAAGCGTTGTGAACCAGTACATCCAGACGGCCGAAATGGCGTATGGTGGTTTGTATCAGGCTGGGCAGGTTGGCGCTATCGTTGAGATCGGCCTGGATCAGTGCCACTGAATCGGGACGTAGCGCGTTGAGTTCGGCCTGCAGGGCACGGGCCTCGGTGGCCGACTGACGATAATGAATCATCAGTTGCGCACCCGCAGCATGTAGTGTTCGGCAAATGCTGGCTCCCACGCGCCGCGCGCCGCCAGTGATGAAAACGGTTTTACCGTGCATGGTGTTCCTTTGGGTGAAACAGGGATGACAGAATGTTGAATTTGCCGCAACCCGATGCTGCTGCGATGGCAGTCAGCAACACACTTGTTGCGCAGATCCGTGGCGAAATTGCCCAGGCCGGAGGCGTCATGGATTTTTCCCGCTATATGGAACTGGCATTGTACGCGCCCGGCTTGGGCTATTATAGCGCCGGAGCCCAAAAATTGGGTGGTGCCGGTGATTTTGTTACTGCGCCGGAAATTTCGCCCTTGTTTGGCGAGGTGTTGGCCGGACAGATTGCCCAAGTGCTGGAACAATGCGGCGGCAATATTTATGAGGCAGGTGCCGGGAGTGGTGCGCTGGCCGAGGTGGTCCTGGCGACGTTGGCGCGCAAGGGAATGTTGCCTGAACAATACTGCATTCTGGAACCTAGTCCCGATTTGCGTGAGCGGCAGGCCAGCCGGTTGGCGCAGCAGGTGCCGGAATGGTTTGACCGAGTTGTCTGGCTGGACAGTTGGCCGGACAGCCTGCGCGGATGCGTCATCGCCAATGAGGTGCTGGACGCCATGCCGGTACATGTCGTGCACTGGCAAAAAAACAGGCTGGTACAGCGCGGAGTGGCCCTCGAAGATGGCGGCTTGGCGTGGGGCGAGCTGCCGTTGCCGGAGGGTGCTTTGCGTGAGGCGGCGCAGGCGATCGACGTACCGGCAGACTACGTCAATGAAATCGGCCTTATCGGTCAGGCGTGGGTTGCTGATCTGGCGCGCCGGTTGACTGCGGGTGCTCTGTTATTGATTGATTATGGTTTTGGTGAGCGTGAGTATTATCACCCGCAGCGGCGGCAAGGGACATTGATGTGTCATTATCGTCATCACGCGCACGATAATCCATTTTTTTTGCCTGGTTTGCAGGACATTACTGCGCATGTTGATTTTACTGCGGTGGCGGTGGCGGGAATGCACGAGGGTCTGGAACTGGCCGGTTATACCAGTCAGGCGTATTTTCTCATTAATGGTGGTATCGCGGATTTGTTGGCACAGGTGCCGCTGGAACCGGCTTTGCAGCATGCTCGTGTCACGGCGGCAGCGCAACGTTTGTTGAGTCCGTCCGAGATGGGCGAATTATTTAAGGTGTTAGCGCTTACTCGCAATATCAGTCAGCCATTGCTTGGTTTTGTGCAGGGCGACATGCGGCGGCGGCTGTAATGTGGTATTACCGCATATTGGTGTGGTTGTTGCTGCCGCTGGTGTTGCTGCGTCTGGGTTGGCGTGGTTGGCGCGAACGCGGATACTGGCAGCACGTGCCGGAGCGTTTGGGTTGGTACCCGACTGCGCCGGATAAGGTGCCACGCATTTGGCTGCATGCGGTATCGGTAGGTGAAACGCGGGCAGCGGTGCCATTGGTGGCTGGTTTGCAGGCACAATATCCGCAATATCGGTTATTGTTGACTCACGGTACGCCGAGTGGGCGAGACATGGGTAGACACTTGTTTGGCGACAGTGTTGATCAGCGTTATCTGCCATATGACACGGCCTGGGCGGTTCGGCGTTTTGTCAGGCATTATCACCCTGCCGTGGGGGTGATGATGGAAACCGAGTTGTGGCCGAATCTGGTGCTGGCGTGCGAGGGTGCGAGGGTGCCATTGATATTGGCGAATGCGCGAATGTCAGAACGTTCAGCGTCGCGTTACCGGCGTTTTCTTTCTTTGACACAAACCATGCTGACGCGTTTGTGCCGGGTAGCGGCGCAAAGTGACGAAGATGCCCACCGCTTGCGTGAACTGGGCGCGCAACGGGTGACGGTGATGGGTAACCTCAAGTTTGATCAGCAACCGTCACAACAGTTGCTGGATCTGGCCAGCCATTGGCGTGCCGGATTAGCGCCGGGCAGGTTGGTTTGCGTCGCGGCGAGTACCCGCGCGCAGGAGGAGGCGCTGATTCTGGATGTCTGGCAGCGTGTCGCGCCACGCGATGCGTTGCTGGTGCTGGTGCCTCGTCATCCGCAACGTTTTGGCGCTGTGGCGCAATTGCTTGAACAACGAGGGCTTGTGTCGGTGCGCCGTAGCAGCGGATCGTTGCCAACTGCCGCGACTCAGGTCTGGTTAGGCGACAGCATGGGTGAGATGAGCGCGTGGTTTGCGTTGGCGGATGTTGCCATCATCGGCGGCAGCCTGTTGCCATTTGGTGGGCAAAACCTGATTGAAGCAACGTCGGTGGGGTGTCCGGTGATTGTGGGGCCACACATGTGGAATTTTGCGCAGGCTACGCGGGCAGCCGTAGACAGGGGGGCAGCGCTCGCGCTGACAGATGTGCAGGAATTAGCCGATGTTTTGCTGTCATTGCTGACGGATGAGAAAGCCAGACAGCGTATGCACGACGCCGGTTTGAAATTCAGTCAGGATCATCGTGGTGCGATGGCACATTTGTTGCCGCTGGTGGCAGAATGTCTGGCGCAAAATGCGGCGCATGGCGGGTAGGCGCACGACAGGTAGGTGTCAATGGATGGACGGAATGGATAAAGTAACTGCTCACTTATCTTTTGATTACCGTGGACAATCACACGAAATGTCGGCGGAATTGGTGCTGGCCGATTGTTTGTGGTCATCTGCAGATGGCATGCTGGACGTACCACGCCTGATTGCCGATGCCAATGGTGTGGATGTTTGGTCGTACGAATTCGAAATCATGCAGCAAACGGAAGTCTGGTTTGATGGTGCGCAGGGTTTGGCGAGCGTATTTGTACAGGATGGGCGCTTTGATGTGGCGGGTTATCGCGCGGCGTGGCAACAGCAGGTGGAGGCCGTGCTGTTACCGGAATGGCATGCGTTGACCGCCGGAAATGCCGATTGGCAAATCCGGTTGCAACAGGCGATCAGGCAAGCGTGGTTGCAGGGGTATGCGGCGGGGCGTGCGGACGCAGATCCGGTAGCCAAAACGCCAGAAAACCGATGACGGGTAAAAAAGAGCAGGCATGATATAGCGCATCGATGCCCCAGATGTCAGCGATTTTGCCCAGCAAGGCTGCTCCCATGCCGGCCAACCCGAAAGCCAGGCCAAAAAACAGCCCGGAGACTGCTCCGGTACGTCCCGGTAATAACTCCTGTGCGTACACGACCATTGCGGGAAAAGCCGAGGCGAGCATAAAGCCGATAATCATCGATAACCACAGTGAGCCATTCAGGCTGGCATACGGCATGGCCAAGGTGAATGGCGCAATGCCGAACAGCGAAATCCAGATCACGCGGCGGCGTCCGATGCGGTCGCCAATCGGGCCGCCAAGTAGTGTGCCCAGCGCTACCGAAGCCAGAAAAGCAAACAGGTGATATTGCGCCAATTGGTTGTTGACCTGAAAATGGTGTTGCAGATAAAACATCAGGTAATTGTTGATGCTCGAGAGATAAAAAAACTTGGAGAACATAAGCGCCACCAACAGACCCAAGGTCAGGCGCACGAGTCGTGGTGACAGCGGCGAAGATCGATTGACGGGTTTCTGTTTCGCTACGCGGTGCTGTTCGGCGTACCAGCGGCCGATTCCGAGCGCCAGCACAAAACCAACCAGTGCGGCAAGGGCCACCCATGCAATACTGTGCTGACCGTGCGGCAATACCAGCCAGGCCGCCAGCAAGGGGCCTGCCGCCGCGCCGGTATTGCCCCCAACCTGAAATACCGACTGCGCCAACCCGTGCTGGCCGCCGGAAGCCATGCGGGCGATGCGCGAGGCTTCCGGGTGAAAAATGGATGACCCCATGCCGACGCAGGCTGCTGCCAGCAATATCTGTGCGAAGCTGTCGGCATTGGCCAGCGTCATCAGCCCGGTAAATGTGCACAACATGCCTACCGCAAGCGACCAGGGCATGGCGCGCCGGTCGGTGACGATGCCGACCAGAGGTTGCAATACGGATGCCGTGAGCTGAAAGGTGAAGGTAATCATGCCGATTTGCACAAAATCGAGGTGAAACTTGCCTTTGAGCAAGGGGTAGAGTGCCAGCAGCAACGATTGCATGATATCGTTCAGCAAATGAGAAGCGCTGATGGCGCCAAGTATGGGCCATACGATGTGGCGGGATGGAGATGTCGTCATGGTGCGTGCAGGCAGAGCGCCTTCTAAATTGTTCATGGCGTTATTATAACGCCATGCAGTAATCAGAGGTGACACATGAATCGGTTTTTGTTGCGAAAAACGGGGTTGGGTAAACAGTT
>JAJYGL010000005.1 GCA_021790625.1 Pseudomonadota bacterium
GATTTGGGTATGAAATGTTTATCAGAAGCATTTGTTACTTGTTTGTTACTTGCTCGCTTGCTTGTTTTGATTAAAATCAACCCGTTTGTCAGATTCGCGAAGGGTTGATTGTGATATTATCTTGCGGATGACAAGATTGCCTGCGTTTGTCGCCTGCTGCTCATGCCCGTTAATAGGTGTATGACAGGGGGGGCAAAATCAGGCTTACCGTTTTGACTGAGGATGTATTTATATGCTGGCGTTAGTCCGAATTGCCCTGAAACGGCCGTATACCTTTGTGGTGATGGCTATTTTAATTTTTATTCTGGGGCCGTTGACGTATGTCAATATGCGGACGGATATTTTCCCCGATATTGATATTCCGGTGATCAGTGTCATCTGGAACTACAACGGGATGGATCCTTCCGATATGGCGGACCGGATTACCACGTATTTCGAGCGTAATCTTTCTGCGACGGTGAATGATATTCAGCACATCGAATCACAATCGCTGATTGGCGTGTCGGTGGTAAAAATTTACTTTCACACCGGGGTGAATATCAACGGTGCAATGAGTCAGGTGTCAGCCATGGCGCTCTCGGTGCTGAAATACCTGCCACCTGGTATCACGCCACCACAGATTCTGGTTTATAACGCGTCCAGCGTGCCAATTCTACAATTGGCGCTGCACAGCCATCGGTTGATGGACAATCAGTTGTTCGATATTTCCAATAACTTCATCCGCCCGGTGTTGTCACAGGTGGAAGGTGCTGCAGTGCCGTCACCTTATGGTGGTAAAGTGCGTCAGATCATGGTTGATTTGAACCCGAAGGAGTTGCGCGCCAAGGGATTGACACCCATCGATGTCGGACGGGCATTGGGCAAGCAGAATCTGCTGTATCCGACGGGTACTGAAAAAATTGGTGAATTTGAGTATCTGGTGTCGCTCAATATCAGTCCGACGGTGTTGGAACAACTGAACGATCTTCCGATCAAGCAGGTGGGCGGTGCAACCATTTACATGCGTGACGTGGCGTACGTGCACGACGGGTTTGCGCCACAGACCAACCTGGTGCGTATCGATGGCCGCCATTCTGTGCTGACCACGATCCAGAAAAACGGAAATGCTTCGACGCTGGAAATCATTAAACAGGTGAAAGCATTGTTACCACGCATCATCGCTGGTGCGCCAGCCGGATTGCATATCAGTCTGGTGGGTGACACCTCAAAATTCGTGGAAGAATCAGTGAATGGCGTGATTCGTGAAGGGATCACCGCGGCCTTGCTGACCGGATTGATGATCTTGCTGTTTCTGGGTAGCTGGCGCTCCACGGTCATCATCATGTTGTCGATTCCGCTGGCGATTCTTTCGGCCATTCTGTTATTGCATATGGCCGGGCAAACCATCAACCTGATGACCTTGGGCGGATTGGCTCTGGCGGTGGGTATTCTGGTGGACGACGCCACGGTGACGATTGAAAATATCAACTGGCATCTGGAACATGGCAAAGAGGTGGAACCGGCTATCATGGACGGCGCACAACAGATTGTCGTGCCAGCATTTGTTTCGTTGCTGTCAATTTGTATTGTGTTTGTCCCGATGTTCTTTTTACCGGGGGTATCAGGTTACCTGTTCGTGCCGATGGCCGAAGCGGTGGTGTTCTCCATGGTTTCTTCTTTCCTGCTTTCGCGTACGTTGGTGCCGACGGTCGCAAATTATTTGCTCAAACCGCATGCGCATTATGGCGAAAACGAGGGATCGGCAGGCCATGAGCATGCGGCAACGGATCATCTGCCGCCGACACGTAACCCGCTGGTACTGTTTCAGCGTGGTTTCGAGAGCGTGTTCAGTCGTTTCCGGGATGGATACCGTGGCATTTTATTGATGGCGCTAAGCAATCGTCCGTGGTTCATCATTGGATTTCTGAGCTTTGTTCTGGTTTCGTTTTTGCTGGTGCCATGGTTGGGGCGCAACTTCTTCCCGACGGTTGATGCAGGGCAGATTAAAATGCATATTCGCGCACAGACCGGTACACGTATTGAAGAAACGACCCGATTGGTGTCTGAAATCGATAAGGATGTGCGCCGTCATATTCCGGCAAGCGAGATTGACACCATTGTCGATAACATTGGTTTGCCGGTCAGCGGTATCAACTTGACATATAGCAATTCGGCGCCAATTGGTAATGCGGATGCGGACATTCTCATTTCGCTCAAGGAAAATCATCATCCGACGGAAGGGTATGTGGAAATGTTGCGTCGCAAGTTGCCGCATGATTTCCCTGGTGTGACATTCTCGTTCCTGCCCGCAGATATCGTGAGCCAGATTCTGAATTTCGGCATGCCTGCGCCGCTGGACGTTCAGATCGTTGGCTTTCACGGTGAAGAAAACCAGCAATACGCGGCGGAGGTGATGAGGAAATTGTACAATGTCTCCGGTTTGGTAGATTTGCGTATCCAGCAGGCGTTCGATGAACCGGAACTGCACACGACAGTAGATCGGGCGCGAGCCAAGGCGTTGGGGATGACGCAGGACGACGTGGTGCAGACGATGTTAACCACTTTGTCGGGCAGTTTACAGACCGCGCCTAACTTCTGGGTAAATCCGAAGAATCATGTGTCTTATCCATTGGTTGTACAAACACCGCAGTACCGCATCGATACGCTGGACGAGTTGATGAATATCCCCTTGCCACACGGAACGTCGGGTATTCCGCAGATTCTAGGCACGGTAGCACAAGTCAAGCGTGTACATAGTCCTGCCGTGGTGTCGCATTATAATGTGCAGCCGACTATCGATATTTATGGCACGCCTGAGCAGCGTGATCTGGGATCGATTGCCAACGATGTGCAGACCATTCTGGATGAAACCAGCAAAGACGTGCCAAAGGGGTCATTTGTGGTGCTGCGCGGTCAGGTGGAGGCGATGAATACTTCATACGAAGGTTTGATATTTGGGCTGGTATTTTCCATTCTGTTAATTTATATGCTGATTGTGGTGAATTTCCAGTCGTGGCTGGACCCGTTTGTGATTATCACGGCGTTGCCTGCTGCGCTGGCCGGTATCGTGTGGATGTTGTTTGTGACACACACGCCGTTGTCAGTACCCGCATTGATTGGCGCGATTATGTGTATGGGCGTGGCAACTGCTAACAGTATTCTAGTGGTGAGTTTTGCCCGCGAGCGCTTAAGTCAGGGTGACAGCGGTCTGGCAGCGGCGGTTGAGGCGGGTTATATTCGCTTCCGCCCCGTGCTGATGACCGCACTGGCGATGATTATCGGTATGGCGCCGATGGCGTTGGGACTTGGCGATGGTGGTGAGCAGAATGCGCCACTCGGTCGCGCGGTGATCGGCGGCCTGGCATTTGCTACCGTGGCAACCTTGCTTTTCGTGCCGGTCGTGTTCAGCCTGGTGCATCGCAACGCCAAATCAGAATCCGTATTAGAATCCAATTCCACTCATTCCGGAGAATAAAAACATGGCAAATGAATATCCACACGTCGCGATATCCGGGCGCGCGCGCCTTGGGTTGTTGTTGATTTTGTTGACAGCCGGTGCGGTCGCCGCGACGGGCATTGTCAGTCGCATGCATCATGAAACCGAATTGGCGCAAGCGGCCGAATTGCACGATATTATGCCCGTCAAGCTAGTTGCGCCGAAACCGATGCCTGCGACCCAACATTTGACCTTGCCGGGTAATTTAACGCCGTATTATGAAGCGTTTGTGTATTCTCGCGTAAATGGTTACCTGAAAATCTGGTATACCGATATTGGCGCACATGTCAAAAAAGGTCAGTTGCTGGCTATTGTCGAAACGCCAGAGCTCGATCAGCAGATTCAACGGGCGCAGTCTGATTTGGAAACGGCAAAGGCCAGATTGGAATTGGCGAATATTACGGCGGAACGCTGGAAAAATCTGTTGCAGACAGATTCGGTTTCGCGCCAGGAAGTCGATGAGAAAGTGCAGGATGCCAAGGCACAACAAGCATTAGTGGACGCGGCAAAAGCCAATCTGGATTCGTTGCGAGCCGATCAGGCGTTTAACCATATCGTTGCCCCATTTGATGGGGTAGTCACTGATCGCCAGACTGATATTGGGATGCTGATTTCCATTGGTAGCAGTGATAGCAAGACGCCGTTGTTCCACGTCGCGGATACGCATATTTTGCGGGTGTGGGTGGATGTTCCGCAGGATTTTGCCAGCTTGATCAAAGTGGGATCTGTAGCACAGGTGACGTTCCCGGATCGTCCGGGCAAGACATATCCGGCGCGTGTGGTGACGACATCGCAGGCAATCCATATTGATTCCCGTACGTTGACTGTCGAACTGTACATGGACAATCAGGGCGGTGAGTTTGTGCCTGGCGCTTATGGCGATGTGAAATTTACTTTGCCGACACTCACAAGCACATTCATTTTGCCGCCAACTACCTTGTTGTTTCGCAAGGGTGGTTTGAAAGTAGCGACGGTTGGTCCGGACAACCGCGTGGTGCTGAAGTCGATTACCATTGGACGTGATCTGGGCAAGGCGGTGGAAGTCACCTCTGGTATTAATGCGAATGATAGAATCATAGATCCACCTTCGGATTCAATTGCCAATGGTGACCGTGTGAAAGTTGTGGATGGAAAACACCTATGAGAATGTTACGTTTGACGACTCTGGCGGTAGCGGTGACGACTGCGCTGGCGGGATGCTCACTGGCGCCAACGTATCATCCGCCACAAACGGCGGTACCCGCGCAATATAAAGAGATCGGTGACTGGCAACCGGCGAAGCCTGCTGACACGGCCTCGCGTGGTGATTGGTGGCGCGAGTACCACGACAGCACGCTGGATCAGTTGGTGGCAGGACTTGATCAGGCCAACCCGACTCTGGCTGAAGCGCTTTCGCATTACGATGAATCACAGGCGCTGGAACAACAGGCGCAATCGTATCTGTTGCCGACGTTGAACCTTGGTGGCTATGATACGCAAAATACTAATTTTTATAATAAACCGCATATTTTCGAATCGGAAAGCCAACAGCCCTTCGGGCACCAGAAGCCGAACAACTATAACGAGCAATTTGGCGGCCTGGAGTTGAGCTACGAGCTGGATTTATGGGGGCGTGTGCGCAACATGGTGGCGGAAGGCAAGGCGCAAAGTGAAGCCGCTGCCGCAGATCTGGAATCAGTACGGTTAAGCCTGCGTGCCAGCCTGGCCAACAATTATATTTCATTGCGCGGACTGGATGCGCAAGTACAATTGCTCAAGGATGTGGTGGTGGCGTATCAAAAAGCGCTCACATTGACAGAAGATCGGTATAAGGGTGGTATCGATTCGGCGATGGATGTGTCGCGTGCCCGTGCCCAACTGGATTCGGCTCAAGCCGAACTGTCTGATTTGTCTGCCAGTCGCGCCTTGTACGAACACGCCATTGCCACTTTGGTGGGCAAACCGGCATCCAGTTTCAGTCTGGCGCCAGGAGAACTGTCGCTTGCCTTGCCGGTGCAACCGTTGGGCGTGCCGAGCCAGTTGTTGCAGCGGCGTCCAGACATTGCTTCTGCTGAACGGCAGATGGCAGCAGCGAATGCGGGTATCGGGGTGGCACGAGCGGCCTATTATCCGACCATCATGCTGGGCGGTTTTACCGGGGCGTATGCAGTCAATTCGCAGCAATTGGCAATGGCCCCGATGGGTATCTGGAGCATCGGCCCTTCTGCGTTGCTGAATGTGTTTGATGCGGGCAGACGTCGTGCCATCAACCGTCAGGCAAAAGACCAGATGGATATTGCTGCTGCGCAATATCGGGCAACTGTACTGGGTGCGTTTCAGCAGGTTGAGGATAATCTGGCCTTGCTGAATCATCTGGCAAGAGAGTCAAAGCATGTCAATGAGGCAGTCAAGGATACGAATAAAACGTTGAGCATTGCGATGAACCGGTATCGCGAAGGGATGGTGAATTATCTCGAAGTGGTGACCGCACAGACTTCGGCTTTGCGCGCCCAGTTGCTGGGTATCAATATTCGGGTACGGCGCTTGCAGGCCGACGTGAATTTGGTCAAGGCGTTGGGCGGTGGTTATCAAGCGCCTGAGCATGGTGAAAAAATGACCAAACCGGCTCCGGCGCCGGCTCCCGATACGGCGCATTTTGATAATGCCATGAGTTGATGTACGGATGTGTATTGTGTGTATTGGTTGAAATTATTTGAATCAAATCAAGAACCCCGCCTAAAGCGGGGTTCTTGATTTGGATTAATTGGCGTCAAGTGTGAATTCGACCTGATTTTGTGGGGTAATAGCTGAGGTAGTGACCACGGGTGCGAGCAAATACAGGCGGCTGGCCTGAATATGCTGCGTTTGCTGAAGATTGGTTTCCACCACCAGCGCACGTTGATTGGCGAGATTATTCAAAGCATTGCTGTTAATGTTGATATAGGCACGCATGCGGCGTTCCATCTCGGCAACAGGCAATGTTTTGTACAGATGCAGAAAGTTGCGCGGTTTATCTGGAATCGGGTCGCGCCGGTACGCAGCGGTGAGATATTTCGGATATTCGCTTGCCGATACCGTGATCTGTTGCGCGGGTTGACCACTGGCGATGATCTGGCGGCGTTTTTCATCTCGCACCATTCGTTGCAGGGTTAGTTGTTTTAGCCCATCAACATCACGTGCTGAATCTGCCATGCCGCGAATGTCGAGGATCAATTCCGGGCGTTCGGTAAGGATGTGAGCAATTTTCTGCAGGCGGGAGAGCGATTCTGGCGATAGCGTAGCGCTACCTGACGCAAAGTCGATATGGCGCAGTTTTTGCGCGTCGGTGTCGTTAAACAGGTTGGCGAGCAGGGTGAAGGGGGCGCTGGTGGTCTTGATGATCAGGTTGGTAATCGCTCTGTAAATTATGTTACCCATGCTGAATTGTGGATCGTTGAGCGAGCCGGAAATTGGCAGATCGACGTTGATGTTGCCGTGACGGTCTTTGAGCAGGGCGATGGCCAGTCGTATCGGTAATTGCGTGGCTTTTGGGCTGTTGATTCTGTGACCGAAACTGAGTTGATTCAGATAGAGCCGGTTGTCGGCAGTGAGTTGATGATTCTCGACATGATAGTGAGCGTCGAATGACAGCATGCCTTTGCGGATGTCGTAGCCAGCGTACATGCCTGCGTAGGGTGACAGTGGCGTGAGCTCAAAGTCTTTCAGTCTTGCTAATATATTCAGATAGGGATTGTTGTGGAATGGGTCGATTTGTCCATCGATGTTGACTTGTCCCTGACCGTTGATCTGCCCGTTTAGTTGTAGTGTGGCACGGTGATGCTGGTCTGAATCCAGTTTACTGACAGTGCCTGATAATTGCGTAATATTGGCTGAATAGTTGGGTTGAATATGGTTATCGTAAAATTTGACGTGGCTGTTCTGTAGCAGAATGCGTCCGATTTGCACCCGGGTTTTTTTACCCTGCTTCTTGCTCTTGGGCAGCTTGAACAAGTTCTGCAGGTTGAAACTGCCGTCAGGATTGATAATAAAACGCATGAAGCTTTTGTCGAGGGAAATGGTACCCACTGATACGAGGTTGTTTTTGTCGCTGACAGCATGAATCTGTCGCAAGGCAAGCAATTGCCAGTCGAGGAAGTTTTGCGCCGTATTCTGGGTCATGGCACCAAAATGGTCGATATGGGCATCACCTGCAAAATTCATCTGGAAGGGGGACAAGTTGGCGATGACGAGCGACCCTTGCGTGGAGACATCACCATTCGTGATGGTGAAACGGAGATAGGGAGCAAAAAAATCCTGCAATGGAACTAGCGGTAAGTGGTTGACGCTGATTTGACTGGTCAGGTGGAATGGTTTGGGTTGCAGTGTGCCTTGAATATCGAGTTTTCCGCCGGGATGCAAGCTTGCTTGCAGCCCGATGGTCGCAGCTTGTTGTTTGTCCGATGATAGGTGTTGGACCGTCAGTTGGATATCGTGGATGGTCAACAGGTGTTTGCCACCGTTGCTGGTATGGTCGTGCAAGATGGCGGTGTAATGCTGAAAGG
>JAJYGL010000045.1:0-1492 GCA_021790625.1 Pseudomonadota bacterium
ACATTGCACACATTGCACATGCAGATTCGTCATCTTGGTCTCACCGATTACACCACAAGCTGGGAAGCCATGCGCGCCTTCACCGCAGCCAGACCCATCGCCAGCCACACCAAGACGGATGACGAAATCTGGTTCACCGAGCATCCCCCCATTTTCACGCTTGGTCAAGCCGGACGCACCGAGCATATTCTGGATGCAGGCGACATCCCGTTACTGCGCACTGACCGTGGAGGACAAGTCACTTACCACGGCCACGGCCAATTGCTGGCGTACGTCCTCGTCAACCTGAAAGCACGCGGATTTGGCGTACGCGAACTCGTTCACCGACTGGAACAAGCCATCATCGACACCCTGGCAGAATATACCCTGCAAGCAGAACGAAAATCCGGTGCGCCTGGCGTATACCTGAATGGCGCAAAAATTGCCTCGCTTGGGCTACGCATCCGTCAAGGTTGTAGCTATCATGGACTGGCACTGAATGTCGACATGGATTTATCGCCTTTTTCCCGCATCAACCCCTGCGGTTTCACCCAGTTACCCATCACCCAACTGCGTGATCACCACAGCAATGCTACAATGGCTGACGCAACTTCCCGACTTGCCCGACAACTCATCCACCAACTCGATTCAACACACTGACAAGGATCTCCGTGGCAGACAACTCCCAACACAAAGGGGCGGCAAAAACGGCCCGCATCCCTATTCCCATCGTTCCCAAACCACGCCTGCGCTTACCGCCCTGGATACGTGCCAAGCCGGCCAGCGCTGCCAACGTGCAAGCACTGAAACAAATTCTGCGCGAACAACACCTGCACACCGTTTGCGAAGAAGCCTCCTGCCCCAATCTGGGCGAATGCTTCAGCCACGGCACGGCCACCTTCATGATTCTGGGCGATTTATGCACCCGCCGCTGCCCATTTTGTGACGTGGGACATGGCACCCCGCTGCCGCCGGATAACGACGAACCGGCCAATCTTGCTGCCACCATCGCCGCCATGCGACTGAAATACGTAGTCATCACCAGCGTTGACCGTGACGATCTGCGTGATGGCGGCGCGCAACATTACGCACAGTGCATTCGCGCCGTGCGCGAAACTTCTCCTGACACCCGTATCGAAATCCTGATTCCCGATTTCCGGGGCCGGCTAGACACGGCACTTGACCTCATCAGCACAGCCTTGCCCGACGTACTCAACCACAACCTTGAAACCGTACCTCGCCTGTATAAAGCCGCCCGACCGGGAGCCGATTACCAACACTCGCTCAACCTGCTGGCCGAATTCAAACGCCGCCACCCACACATCCCGACCAAATCCGGCATCATGGTCGGCCTAGGCGAAACCGACGAAGAAATCCTGCCCGTACTGAAGGATTTGCGCGCCCACCAGGTCGATATGCTCACCATTGGCCAATACCTGCAACCCAGCGCACACCACCTGCCAGTCGAACGCTTCGTCACCCCGGAACAATTCGACCACTTGACCGTCACCGC
>JAJYGL010000045.1:1982-4422 GCA_021790625.1 Pseudomonadota bacterium
TCAGCTCTCACGTTTTGGTTATTGCGAGCGAATATTTCAATATGCCTCGTGCGCAATTCGCCAAAATAATCGGCATGTCCCCTGCGACTGCGGAACGCAAAATAAAAAGTCGTTCGTTACTTGGGCCGGTTGAGTCTGAACGATTGGAACGGCTTGCAATTATTGAGGATACAGCGGAAAAAGTTTTTGGTAATGCAGACCAGGCGAAAATGTGGTTGTTGCGGAAAAATCTTGTTTTTGGCGACGACACGCCACTTTCAATGCTGGATACAGAAACAGGCGCTGGTGA
The DNA here is from genome assembly GCA_021790625.1 of Pseudomonadota bacterium. Taxonomy (GTDB): domain Bacteria; phylum Pseudomonadota; class Gammaproteobacteria; order Burkholderiales; family Sulfuriferulaceae; genus Sulfuriferula. Next base: position 2,272 of record JAJYGL010000045.1, read on the forward strand.
GGTGAAAAAAGTACTCGCCGCGATTGCTTATGGTGGCGCTGTTTAATGCATGCGTGGCGTATTGCAAAAAAACAGTTTGCACTTGATCGACAAGGAAGCGGTGCAAGACTTGCAGGCGGACGCTGGAATAATCCCGGTGTAGCGGTTGTGTATGCCGGTATGACGCCAGAGATTGCCGCCATGGAAAAACTAGTGCACACTGGAGATATTCTTCCATCCGAGCTTGTATTGGTGAGGTTTGATCTTCCCGATATAAAAAGTCTGTATCGTTCCTATAAAGTTGAGGATTTGCCCACAGGCTGGGATGCTTTGCCAGGATCATCAGCAGCAGTCAATATTGGAGACTCATTCGTTATGGAGGGTAATTTTTTAGGAATGATCGTTCCATCAGCCGTGATGCCCGAAGCAAAAAACATTGTTCTCAATCCAAATCACAAAGCCTTTGCAAGCGTCAGTATGAATGTCATTCGACCATTCGAATTCGATTCCCGATTGTTTCATTAATCAAGAAGTATTTGAATGACCAATATTTTTCAGGCTTGCGCTTAAAAATGTCACCGAAATCGAGAAGACGTTCTGAAGACAATTTGGCTTTGTTTCACCAGCCTGTGTTTGTAAGGGAGCCACTGATTAATCCTTCCATGATTCGCGTTGCGGGTCAAATCGGGAAGATTGCGACGCGTGCGGTGCAGGTCGTAGCCGGGACTTTGACACCAAGCCGTACTGGCAAGCGGTCACCCGATTTGGCCGCAACCGCCCCGTTGATAACGAGCAAAACATGCTCGGTGAGACTGGGTTTAGCGGGCGAATTGCCGTGCCGCTGACCGAAGAGAATAGCTCAAGGAGAATAACCCTTGACGGCACGGCACGCCTTGCATGTCATCCCGCCAGGCCACCGGTCGGGGCCATGTGGAAATAAATCAGCGGTTCCCTAATAGTTCACAAAACTTAGGCGTTCGAAGATTTTCAAACAGTATTGCCGTGTGCTTGAACGATGGGTTATTATTCGCTTATGGATAAACGAATTGTTAAATCACTTCCTGAGGTCTTCTCGCTACGAGGCAACGACTATAGCCAGTTTGTTGTCAAAGGTGGTGCTGCGGGCATGATGCATTCTACTTGGCATGCTGTTGGCCGTAGAATGAATAAGGCAGCTTTCATTGCCACTCAACATGCCAGTAAAAAACCCGCCTGAATCGCTTCAACCTGATCTTGCTCTTGAGCAAGAAAATGGGGTTTTGCCAAAGTTTGATGATGACCAACCTGTCACCAGACGTATGATCGCTGGCATTATCGAAACCACCATACAACGAACTCATTTTCAAGGCCCGATCCCTCACCCCGATATATTTCGGCAGTATGGTGAGGTCATTCCAGATGCGCCTGAAAGAATCCTGCGTGTTTTTGAAGAAGATTCAAGACATGCGCGAGAGATTCAAGTAGCAGCTTTGTTGGCACAAAAAGAAGATAATAGGCGGGTTCACTGGATTGCTTTTTCTCTGATTTCCTTTGGGTACGTCTTGTCAGTTGTTTTTGCTTTAATGAAGGAAGAATGGCTGGCCGGCATTATTTTGACAACAACCATTATCGGCACTGTCACTGGTTTTTTGCAAAATCGCAAAAGCATGAAACCTTCCCAAGTTGAGTCCGACCCCTCAACATCTGTGCCTTCCGTCGATAAAACATAATGAACATCACTAAATGGGCGCAGTAGCAGTCCCTGTGACGTTGTTGAAGTTCTTGGTGATTTTTCTGACGGACATTCTAACCAGCAACTCTCAACAATGGAAATGGCCGAAAATCGCATCATTAATTATCAGACATTGGCCGTTAATGATGTCAACTGCAAGAAGAAAGCCTTCATTGTTATAAAATAACGATGGGAATTACAGTGTACGACCAGCAATGAGAGGGGTATACCAATGACCGTCCGGAACCCTCTCGTCCGGGTTCCGGATAAGGTCACAACAATCCGGCCAACGCATCCACGGTCGTGTGTATCTGCGCTTCGCTGTGCAGGCAACTGATAAAAAACCGTAACCTCGCCAGGCCTTCTTCGACAGCCGGGTACAGAATGGGTTGTACGTTGATACCACGTTCAAACAGCGCGTTGGACAGTTTGGTGGCTTTGATGGAACTACCCAGCAAGGC
>JAJYGL010000045.1:5102-7907 GCA_021790625.1 Pseudomonadota bacterium
CCGCCCCGTACTGAGCAGCAATTGTTTCTTCCAGTTCGCGCTGTACCGGACGTTCTCCTGCCACGAGGCGACTGGCCGATACGGATGTCCCGTAACGCTCGATGGCGTCTTTTGCCGCTTTGTTGACAGCTGGGTGCCCGGAAAGACCAAGATAATTATAATTGGAAAAATTGATATAAGGTCGTCCGTCGATGGTGGTCGTTGCACCACCCGACCCTTCATGCACCTTGAAAAACGGGTTCGCAATGCCTAATCGCTGCGCGGCGACACGCGGCACCAACAGTTTTTCATATCCCGGATGGCGATCAAAGCGGCAAAATGCCTCCGATACCTGAGTCACCCCAGTTGATGCCACCACCGGCATAGCCGACGCTGCCGCTGGTTTGCGTTCCAGAAAGCGCTTCGCCAAACGGTCTCGTGCGTCCACAGCCAATCCAAAAATCGGTTTATTCAAGCGCGTTACCCCTTATTGCCTGATTGCAATTCACGCACCGACAACACTGTCTGCGCCAATTCACTTGCGCTCATGGCTTCGCCGTGCTGTGCCACCACCTGCTCCACCAGATGATTCATTGCTTCCGCCATGTTGTCGGCCCCACTTTCCGCCAGAACATCGCTGCCAGCATACAGTTTTTCCACAATACGCACACTAACCCGTTCAACGGTCGGTCCTTCATTGAGCAACATGGCGGGCAATCGCACACCACAACGCTTTTCCAACCCGAGCGCCAATTCAACCGCCATCAGCGAATCCATGCCAAGCTCATGCAAAGAACGTGCCGAATCAATGCGGTCGACCGCCATACACAAAATCTGAGCCACTTCGTCTAACACCAAACCCTGCACGACAAGCAACGCCTCTGCTGCCGTCTTGCCTACCAGCGCAGCACGGATATCCATATCTTTGCTTTGATTTCCCGCCTGATGCGCCTGCGCCAAGCGTGTAAAACGCGTACTGCCAAACGAAGGTAATGCGCGGGATAGCGCCGTCCAATCCAGATGCCCAACCGCACTGACTGGTGTCGCCAATACCAAGGCTTGCCCCAATTGTTCCAATGCCTGCGCCGATTTCATCGCAGTCACACCCATGCGGGTAGTCAGTATGTCTTTTACGCTGGCGTGGCGCGTCAGGTATCCGGCATCACCAATGGCGCCCCAGGCAAGACAGGTTGCTGGTAATCCCTGTGCACGTCGCTGCGCCGCCAAGCCCTCCAGCCAAGCATTGGCTGCCACATAATTGGACTGCCCGGGATTACCGATAAACGTCGTTACCGAAGAATACAGCACAAAATGTTCCAATGGCAAATCTCGCGTCAGTTGGTGCAAATGCCATGCCCCCAAGACCTTAGGCTCCAACACTTGCAACATACGATTGGCATCAAGATTAGGCAATAACGCATCATCCAGCACCATGGCGGCATGAACTACGCCCTTGAGTGGTGGCAAACTGCTGCGTATACGCGCCATCATTGCCTGCATGGCCTCGGCTTGCGCCACATCGACGGCGAACACGGTCACTTGCGCCCCCTCCGCCCGCAGTGCAGCAACTGCTTCGCGTGCGCCAGGGGTATCCAGACCGCGTCGTCCGACCAAAGCCAGACTCGTCACTCCTTGCCGCACCAACCAACGCGCCGTTTCCAGTCCAAAGCCGGCCAGCCCGCCCGTGACCAGCCAGGTTGCCTGCCCTTGCATGGCAAGAGGCGATTGCCGTTTGTGTAGACGAGGAGCCGATATTTGTTCCCGTCTGTTGTTCACCAGCGTCAACACCACCTTGCCGATGTGACGTGATTGCTGCATGGTGCGGAAGGCATCCACCACCCTATCGGCGTCAAACGCACGAAAAGGCAGGGGTGTCAGCGCACCGGCATGAAACAAGGCCATGACTTCACCAAACAGTCGGGTTGCCATCTCCGGACGGGCAATCAGCAACTGATCGGCATCAATGCCAAAATAACTGATATTGTCCTTGAACGGACGCAACCCGACCGGCGTATTCTCAAAAAAATCCCGTTTTCCCAATTCCAGGAAACGTCCGAACGGCCTTAGCACCCGCAAGTTACGCCGCATGGCTTCACCCGCCAGCGAGTTCAGCACCACGTCCACACCTTCACCGCCGGTCAACACCAGAATTTCGTCAGCAAAATCCAGACTGCGCGAATCAAACACGTGGTCTGCGCCCAACAAACGCACAAAATCACGCTTTTCTGCACTACCTGCCGTCACAAATACTTCCGCACCCAGATATGTCGCCAACTGAATCGCAGCAATGCCTACTCCTCCTGCCCCACCATGAATCAGCACCCGCTCGCCCACCTGCACATTGGCCAATTGTTTCAAGGCGTAATACACGGTGAAAAACACAGTCGGGACAGTTGCCGCTGCCTCATAGGACCACAAAGCCGGTTTATGCGTGATGGCATTAGCACTGGTCACCACGCGAGAGGCGAAACAGGCGGCACCAAAGCCCATGACCGCATCGCCAGGAGAGAATCCGCGTACCGCGCTCCCCACGCGGGTCACCACGCCAGCGCACTCCAGACCCAGACTTGCGCCGGCAAACCCTTTTTCGACAGCTTCGTCCGGCAACAAACCCATCACATACATGACATCGCGGAAATTCAGCCCCGTCGCCATCGGCCGCAGTTCGACGCTATCAGCCGGCAACTCAACCTCGGATTGTGGCAACCAGACGAGATTGCGTAATTGACCCGGCACCAGAAAATCCAACCGCACCGGACTCTTTTCGTCCGAGAGCGACTCCGCAGACGATGCCAACTCGGTCTGCCCCATATTCGCTGTCTGCAT
>JAJYGL010000014.1 GCA_021790625.1 Pseudomonadota bacterium
TGCTCAAACCCGCATTGGCTCGAGGTGAGTTGCATTGCATTGGTGCAACGACGCTGAACGAATACCGTCAGTATATCGAGAAGGACGCTGCTTTGGAGCGCCGTTTCCAGAAGGTGCTGGTGGATGAACCAAGCGTGGAAGATACCGTGGCTATCTTGCGTGGGTTGCAGGAGAAATATGAGTTGCATCACGGCGTTGACATTACCGATCCGGCCATTGTTGCGGCAGCAGAGTTAAGTCACCGCTATATTACGGATCGGTTCTTGCCGGACAAGGCCATCGATCTTATCGACGAGGCGGCATCGCGTGTGCGTATGGAGATCGATTCCAAGCCGGAGGCAATGGATAAACTTGATCGTCGCCTGATTCAGTTAAAGATTGAACGTGAAGCGGTGAAAAAGGAAAAGGACGAAGCCTCGCAGAAACGCCTGGCATTGCTGGAGGAAGAAATCCATCGGCTGGAACGCGAGTATGCCGATATGGAAGATATCTGGAAAGCAGAAAAAGCAATGGTGGCGGGTACCCAGCATATCAAGGAACAGCTCGATGCGGTGCGCATGGAAATGGAAGAGGCGCGCAGGCAGGGTAATTGGCAGCGGATGTCCGAGATTCAGTACGGACGCATTCCGCAGCTGGAAGCGCAATTGGGTCAGGCGCAGCTGGCAGAAAGTCATGAGCAGGGGCAGCCGAAACGTTTGTTGCGCACGCAAGTGGGTGCCGAGGAAATCGCTGAAGTGGTGTCGCGCGCGACCGGAATTCCGGTTTCGAAAATGATGGCGGGTGAGCGTGACAAATTGTTGCACATGGAAGATGTGCTGCACGAGCGCGTCATCGGGCAACATGAAGCGGTGAGTCTGGTGGCGGATGCCATTCGTCGTTCACGTTCCGGGCTGGCTGATCCCAATCGTCCGTACGGCTCATTTTTGTTTTTGGGTCCCACTGGCGTGGGCAAGACGGAGTTATGCAAAACGTTGGCTGGTTTCCTGTTTGACAGCGAAGAACATATGGTGCGCATCGACATGAGTGAGTTCATGGAGAAACATTCGGTGTCGCGTTTGATTGGCGCGCCGCCGGGTTATGTGGGATATGAAGAAGGCGGCACGTTGACTGAAGCGGTACGACGCAAACCGTATAGCGTGATTCTGCTCGACGAGGTGGAAAAAGCGCACCCGGATGTATTTAATGTATTGCTGCAAGTGCTGGATGACGGGCGCTTGACGGATGGGCAGGGGCGTACGGTCGATTTCAAGAACACGGTCATCGTCATGACATCGAATCTGGGCTCCCACCTCATTCAGCAAATGGGTGAAGAGACCTACGAGACGATTAAAGACGCGGTAATGGGAGAAGTGAAGCAACATTTCCGGCCGGAGTTCATCAATCGCATCGATGAAGTAGTGGTATTCCATGCCTTGGGTAGTGCGCATATTCACGCCATTGCCGGTTTGCAGTTACAAGGGTTGGCGCGCAGATTGAAGGCGATGGGGATGGAGTTGAAAGTCAGTCCCGCTGCGCTGGATGAATTGGCGCGCGCCGGATTTGATCCGGTATTTGGTGCGCGGCCGTTGAAACGGGCAATTCAGTCGCAATTGGAAAATCCGCTGGCCAAGTCAATTCTGGCAGGTAATTTTGCCGAGAAAGATACCATCCATGTTGATTTCCGTGATGGGAAAATGCGGTTCGAGCGTTGATGGCAGCACGGCTCATGGAGGAATAGATCAGCGGTTTCTTAGTGACTTCTTGATGTGGCGGGTCTGATGACCCGCCCTATCTTTATTTATCACATTACGTTGTTGCGGAATGAACCGTTGTTGAATGGTTCGCGCAGACAGGGCATGCCGGGTCGCGGGTCAGGCGACTTTCGCGCCAGTGCAGGGTCAGCATGTCCAGCCTGACCAGGCGCGAATGCATGGTCTGACCGATACCCATGATGAGCTTGAGTGTTTCACTTGCCTGTGCTGTGCCAATCATGCCGACCAGCGGGGAAAATACACCGTTTCGGCTACATGTATCGTCTTCCGTGACGTGGTTTGTGGCAGGAAACAGGCATTCGTAGCAAGGGCTGTTATCGTGACGGAAATCGAATACGGCAAGCAAACCCTCGAAACGGATGGCGGCACCCGATACCAGCGGAATACGGTATTGCTGGCAGGCGCGGTTGAGTAGGTAGCGGGTAGCAAAATTATCGCTGCAATCGACCACGACCTGATACTGCGGGTCGATATCGGCTGCCGTATCGAGATAACGGCTTACAGAGGTGATGCTGATTTCCGGGTTCAGTCGGCGTAGATTGTCGGCTGCAGATTCTGCCTTGTTGCGATCAATGTCCGCCTGTCGGTGGACGATTTGCCGTTGCAGATTGGCGAGACTGACCGTATCGCCGTCGACAATGGTGATGTGTCCGACGCCGCTTGCCGCCAGGTACAGCAAGACCGACGAACCCAGCCCGCCGGCACCAACAACCAGTACACGTGCGTCACTGATTGCGCGCTGCCCCGCCACATCGACTGCATCAAGCAGGATGTGGCGGCTGTAACGGGTGAGCCAGTCGTCGTTCAACGTTGGGCGGGTGCCAGAATATTGATGCCTTTGAGCAGATCCAGCGCTTGGTTGAGTTGGAAGTCGTCTTTTCTGACAATCGCTTTTGAATTGGCCGCATCATTCTGTTTACTGTCCGTTTTGCTGCCCGTTTGCTGTTTGGGCGCTTCGATGACAGGCGGTTTTTTGGCTGGCGTCGGGCTGGCAGGGTTCGGGTTGCTCAAGTGGTTTTCCAGATCGGCTTCGTGGATGCCGAGCAGGTTGTCGCCATCACTACCGCTGACCACTTTGCCTGGTTCAACGATGATATCCGGCGTGATGCCTTTGGCTTGAATCGAGCGTCCGCTCGGCGTGAAATAACGTGCCGTGGTGAGCTTGATGCCGGTGCCATTACCCAGCGGCAGTACGGTCTGCACCGAGCCCTTGCCAAACGATTGGGTACCCATGAGGACCGCGCGTTTGTGATCTTGCAGGGCGCCCGACACGATTTCCGAGGCCGAAGCCGAGCCGCCATTGATGAGAACGACCATCGGTACGGTTTTTACCCAGGCAGGCAGGCCAGCCAGAAAATCGGTTTCATTGCCGTGCAGATAATCGTCAGGCGTGGCGGTCAGGCGCATCTTGGAATCGGGTGCACGACCGTCGGTGTATACCACCAGATCGTTGGCGGGCAGGAAGGTGGATGCGACGGCAACGGCGCTGGTGAGCAGTCCGCCAGGATTGTTGCGCAGGTCAAGCACCAAGCCTTTGAGTGGCGCCTTGTTCTTGGCGGTCAATTCCTTAATGGCTTGCGCCAGGTTCTTGCCCGTACGTTCCTGGAACTCTGTGATACGGATGTAACCATAGTTGGGGTCGAGCAGCGTTGACTTGACGCTTTTTACTTTGATGATTGCGCGCATCAATTTGACGGCAAAGGGTTTGTTGACACCCTTGCGTACGATGGTCAGGGTAATCGGGGTGTCTGGTGCGCCACGCATGCGTTTGACGGCATCGTTGATGGTCATTCCTTTGACGGGGGTATCATCAATTTTTATGATGAGGTCACCACTCTGGATGCCGGCTTTTTGCGCTGGTGTGTCTTCAATTGGGGACACGACCTTGACGATACCGTCTTCCATGGTGACTTCTATGCCCAAGCCTCCAAATTCACCTTGCGTGCCATCTTCGAGCTCGCGGAATTCGTCTGCGTCCATGTATTGCGAATGCGGATCGAGGCCGGACAACATGCCGTTGATGGCGTCGTCGATGAGTTTTTTATCGCTGACAGGTTCGACGTAGTCAGTTTTGATTTTGCCGAACACTTCACTGAATTCGCGCAGTTCATTCAATGGCAGTTGTGGCGCATTTTCATGTTCAGCGATGGCTGGTAAATAAACCGTCAGGGCAACCCCGACCATGATACCTGATAATACAAGCCCCAATTTCCGTAACGTGTTACGCATTTGTTTATCCTTGATCATACATGAAGCTATAAATTTATTTGTGCGAACCAAACCATCCATCCGGGTTGAATGCCTGGCTGTGGTAACGCAGTTCAAAATACAGGCCTGTTTCGCTGTTACCGCCTGTGTTGCCAACGCTGGCAATGACATCGCCCGCTTTTACAGTGTCTCCTGCGCGTTTATACAGGGTTTCATTGTCGCTGTACAGACTCATATAACCATCACCATGGTCAATGATGATGAGATTTCCAAAACCACGCAACCAGTCGGAAAATACAACTTCGCCCGCTGCCACGCTGACTACGGCTTGCCCGGCAGGTGCTTTGATGAAAATCCCTTTCCACAAAGTGCCGCCCGCCTCACGTGGAGTGCCGAAACGGTGAATTAGTTCCCCGCGGGTCGGCAAGAGCAGATGTCCTTTGTCACGCATGAGGCCATTCAATGATAATTTTGGCGCGGGCAGGCTCGCATATTGGGTTGTGTTTTCAGTACGGGGGTGAGCGTGTTCGTGTTGTCGTCTGTGAAGCGCTGCGGCACGTTCAGCGGCAGCACGTACAGCAGCAGCACGTTCGGCAGCACGTTTGGCAGCGGCACGGGCGAGTGCGCGCATCAATTCGGTGATGCGTTTTTCATTCTGCTCCAGTGTGCTGATGGCTTTTTGCTGGCGGGCAATCTGATTTCCCAGCTTTTGCAAAATATTCTGTCGGGCAGCTCGTTCGGCCTGCAGGTTTTTTCTTTGCTGTTCCTGCGCTTCTTTCTGCTGCTGTAATTGCGTTTGTAGTTGTTGCTTTTGCGCTGACAACCGGGTGAGCGTGTGGGTGGTATCCTGTAACTCGGTGATGATTTGCTGACGTTGTTTTGCCAGTAGGCCGGCATATACTGTGTTGCGCTGTGTGTCTTGCCAGTTGGCAGATGGCGTCGCGGGCTGGGCAAGATTCATCCAGCTCTGGCGCAAGAGAACACCTAAATACTGCTGTTCTTGTTGCAGGCGCGATTGGGTGCTGCCGATTTGGTGTTGCAGGTTGTTCAGCGCGTTTTGTGTGGATTGTTGCTGTTGTTGGATATCGGCAAGTGCGCGGTTGATGTGGCTGATGGATTGCTCGGATACCCGTAATGCATCAACAGCGTGTTGTTGGTCCGTTTTTGTCGCCTGTTGTTGCTGGCGCAGGGTGTTGAGTTGCTGGTGGATGTGTGCCAGCGTGGCTTTGTTGGGTGCGCCCTGTGCTGTTGGTGCACAGCACAGGGCGACCAGACCGAGAAATGGCAGTAATCGTTTCACGCGAAGTGGATCAAAGACCGTCCGGTCATTTCGGGCGGTTGCGGGAACCCCATCATCGCCAGCAGGCTGGGAGCAATGTCTTCCAGTGCACCTGTCGTCGACAGTTCTGCGTGCCGCCGGCTAATGTAGAGCAGGGGGACGAGATTGGTGGTGTGCGCGGTATAGGCTTGATGGGTTGTTTCATCCATCATCAGCTCCGCATTGCCATGGTCGGCGGTGATGAGTATTTCGCCACCGGTGGCGAGCATGGCGGGAATGACGCGCCCCAGACAGGCATCCAGTGTTTCGATGGCGTGGATGGCGGCATCCAGGTTGCCGGTGTGCCCCACCATGTCGGCGTTGGCATAGTTGCAGATGATGGCGTCGAAACGGCGTTCCTGAATGGCGACCAACAGTTTTTCCGTGACTTCATTGGCGCTCATTTCTGGTTGCAGGTCATAGGTGGCGACATGCGGTGAGGCAACCAGGATGCGTTCTTCGCCTTGATAGGCGACTTCTTCGCCGCCATTGAAAAAGAAGGTGACGTGCGGGTATTTTTCCGTTTCGGCAATGCGTAACTGTTTTAGCCCCAGTTTTGAAATGTACTCGCCAAAGCCGTTGCGAATGCGTTCTGGTGGAAAGGCTACCGATACGCTGAAATCATCACTATAACCGGTGAGTGTACAAAAATCGGATAATTGCGGGAAATGCTCGCGTGTGAACCCCGAAAATTCGGATTCGATGAAGGCGCGGGTCAGTTGGCGCGCGCGGTCGGAACGGAAGTTCATGAATACAATGCCGTCCCCATCGGCCATGTGTACCGGCTCATCGCCGATACGAGTGGCCTGAACGAATTCATCTGTTTCTCCTCGTGCGTAGGCCAGTTCCAGTCCGGCCAGCGCATCGGGCGCACTGAATTCTGCATGTCCGCGGGTGATCAGATCGTAAGCGGTTTTTACGCGCGGCCAGCGGTTATCACGATCCATGGCGTAATAACGGCCGATAATGGATAGAACCTTGCCGTTGCCCAGCGCGTCAATTTTGGCTTGCAGGCGTTGTAAATATAGTGTGGCGCTTTTGGGCGGCGTATCGCGTCCATCGAGAAACATGTGCAAATAGACTTTTTTCAGCCCATGACGGGTGGCAGCTTCCAGCATGGCGTGAATGTGATTTTCATGGCTGTGCACTCCGCCGTCAGAGAGCAATCCCAGAATATGCAGCGCCGTATCACGTTGTTTGACTTCGTTGATGGCGTGCAGGATAGCCGGGTTGGTGAAGAACGCCCCGGTTTTGATGGCCAGTTCAATGCGGGTGAATTCCTGATATACCACGCGACCGGCGCCGATATTCAAATGTCCGACTTCGGAATTGCCCATTTGTCCAGCGGGCAGGCCAACAGCAGATTCCGATGCCTGAATCAGTGTGTGCGGATAATTTTGCCAGAAGTGTGTCCAGTTGGGTTTGTTGGCTAGTGCAATGGCGTTATCGGTTCGGCATTTGCGACAACCGAAACCATCGAGAATGATAAGTAATACCGGGGTCAATCTGCGTTCCTTCGTGTGCGGTGACTTTTTGAGCCAAGGCTGGGTAACAATGGGATGGCGTAATTTTAAGCTATTTCCGTTACCGTTGCATTATACATTTACATCGGATTTGCCTTGGCATGATATATTGACAGCTACATTAGTTTATCAACAACCTGTTATAATCTGATTGTCATAAATTGGCGTCATGGATGGGGGTACGATGTCTCGATTGGTGTTGAATCTTGAGCAGGTAAATCTGATTGACAAGGATGAGCATATCGAACAGGCATCGCGTGCGATGAAGGCTATGGCTCACCCGCTGCGATTGAAGATCTTGTGTATATTGGGTGATCAGGAAGTTAATGTGCAGGATATCGTGGACCGGGTTGGCACGTCGCAAAGCAATATTTCCCAGCACTTGGCTATTTTACGCGACAAGGGGGTGTTGCGGACACGCAAGGATGCGAATCGGGTGTTTTATCGCGTGAGCGATACGCGCACGCTGAGGCTGATCAGCCTCATGCGCGACGTATTTTGCGGGTTTACCTGATTCGTTTTCAGGGGGCAGGAGCAGGGGCAGGGACAGGGGCGGGAGCACCTGCTGGCATATTCATGTTTTGGTGTTGCATGTTATGCATCATGCGCCGGTGATGCGCTCCGGCCATTTCGTTGAAGATGGCCTGCTGTTGAGGTGTTAGCTGGCCATACAGGGTTTCGGCAGAATCTGCCACTGTTTTCATGCCGTTGGCACGGATAGCCATGGCGTCAGCCATCTGGTGCATGCGTTCTGGCGCGGTGAGCTGTTCATGATTTTGCATCATCTTACGATGAACATCAGCCATGTCCTTGGCTTGAGTCATGACACTGTCAGCAAAACCTTTCCAGGCATCGTGCTGGTTGTCGGTGAGTCCAAGGCGGCTTTTGAGTTTTTCCAGATGGTGCTGCGCCATGCGAACCGGATCGAAGTGATCTTTCCATCCGGCATGAGAAGGCGCGGTGGCGGGTTGCGTGTCTGCGAACGCGGCG
>JAJYGL010000134.1 GCA_021790625.1 Pseudomonadota bacterium
CAAGCGCAATTTCGCCGCGGAAACCGAAACGTTCCGCCTTTCCGGCGGGACCCTTGTGTACCGGGCTGAGCAGCCGGCCTTCTGCGTCGAGGCGGGCAAACGGGGTGGCGCTGATATCAGTCATTGCTGTTCCTTCAGAAGTTGCGCAGAAAATCTGCAGTGGCGTAAAAAGTCGAGTGGCGATCAAGTGCAACCGTGTGTTGTCGTGTGCTCATGACTGCACCGGCACCACTGGAATCCCCAGCGGTGCAATCCGCCCCAGTGCGGTATTGACACGCCGGCGCGCACCTTCGATGGTGGGGGGTGCGGTGAGCAGACCGTTTGCGCCTGCTGCCAGCGCTTCATTCACCCCCGGCTGGTCGGCATTGGCGCAGACCAGCAGAATTTTCGCCTGTGGCAACTGCGCACGCAGGCGCGAGATTGTGGCGGTTGCCTCCTGCGCGATGTAGTCGGTGCCGAGCAGCACCAGATCGGGCGGCCAATGCTGTGCCTTGCTGATGGCTGCGTCCGGACCCGCGAGAATATGCGTCTCGTACTCATCGGCCAGGATGAACTGCAACCCCATGCTGTTTACTTCATCCTGGTCCACAATGAATATGCGCCTGTTTTCCACTGCGCGCTGACTGTCTACCCCGATCTGCATGTCACCTCCTCACCGTATCTGACGGTGTGATCCCAGCAATTCGCGTTCCAGAAATACGATGTTGGCATCTTGAATTTATTTTTCTGTTTTTATTCAATCTATTATAGCTGTTGTGTGGTTGATGCTCCTGTCAGGATGCAATCCATGCACTTGTATTGTTTCATACAGCCAGCGGCGGTTTTTGTGCGGTTTGTAGCAGACCCAATACCGCAAGCGATGTGAGTTTGAATTTAATAAAAATATTTAATATCAATATGTTGGTGTGATTTTTTTGTCTGGCATGCTTGTTGCTGCAGTGGCGCTGCACCACGTGTTTTGCCAAACGAGTGACTCAAAACGAAGAAAGAGAAGGTTTCCTCAAGGCGCTAAGTTGGTCGCAACGGTTTTTGGTAAACAACTTGTACGGATCGTTCACTGATAAGGAGTAACAAAATGGCAGCTTTGAGACAAATCGCCTTTTACGGCAAAGGTGGCATCGGCAAATCGACCACTTCGCAAAACACGCTGGCCGCGCTGGCCGAAATGGGGCAGAAGATTCTGATCGTCGGGTGTGATCCCAAGGCGGACTCCACCCGTCTGATCCTGCACTCCAAGGCGCAGGATACCATCCTGTCGCTGGCTGCAGATGCCGGTTCAGTGGAAGACCTCGAACTCGAGGACGTGATGAAAATCGGTTACCGCGACATTCGTTGTGTCGAATCCGGCGGTCCCGAGCCTGGCGTCGGCTGCGCTGGCCGCGGTGTGATCACCTCGATCAACTTTCTTGAAGAAGAAGGCGCTTACGACGGCGTGGACTATGTCTCGTACGACGTGCTGGGCGACGTGGTGTGTGGCGGTTTTGCCATGCCGATTCGTGAAAACAAGGCGCAGGAAATCTACATCGTCATGTCGGGTGAGATGATGGCCATGTATGCGGCCAACAACATTTCCAAAGGCATCCTGAAATATGCCAATTCGGGCGGTGTGCGTCTGGGCGGGCTGGTGTGCAATGAACGCCAGACCGACAAGGAGCTCGAGCTGGCCGAATCGCTTGCCGGCAAGCTCGGTACCCGTCTGATCCACTTCGTTCCCCGTGACAACGTGGTGCAACACGCTGAACTGCGTCGCATGACCGTGCTCGAGTACGCACCGGAGTCCAAGCAGGCCAACGAGTACCGCCAACTGGCGCAGAAGATCCATGCCAATGCAGGCAATGGCACGATCCCGACGCCGATCACCATGGACGAACTGGAAGACCTGCTGATGGAACACGGCATCATGAAGCGGGTAGACGAGACCATCGTCGGCAAGACGGCCGCCGAACTGGCGGCTGCTGCGGCCTGATCAGGGGTAGCGGGGGGCGCGCGGCGGCAGGGGCCGCCGCGCTGCAGGAGAGTTGCGCACAGCGTATCGCAAGGTGGAGCTGATCCACCAGCCAGGCGCAGCGACGCGGTTTGCAGAGCTCTTCCGGGAGCGGGAAACGGTCCTTGTGACAGCTTGCTAATGTAGCCAGGAGAAGAAAATGAGTCTGACAGTCGAAGATGTGAAACAGCGCAACGAATCCTTGATCAAGGAAGTGCTCGAGGTGTATCCCGAGAAGACCGCCAAGAAACGCGCCAAGCACCTGAACGTGTATGAATCGGGCAAACCGGACTGCGACGTCAAGTCGAACATCAAGTCCCTGCCCGGGGTCATGACCATCCGCGGGTGTGCCTATGCAGGTTCCAAGGGCGTGGTGTGGGGGCCGATCAAAGACATGATCCACATCAGCCACGGCCCGGTGGGTTGTGGCCAGTACTCCTGGGCATCGCGGCGCAATTATTACATTGGCGTCACAGGCATCGACAGTTTTGGCACCATGCAGTTCACTTCCGATTTCCAGGAAAAGGATATCGTGTTCGGCGGTGACAAGAAGCTGGAAAAAATCATCGATGAAATTCAGGAACTGTTCCCGCTCAACAAGGGGATCTCGGTGCAGTCCGAGTGCCCGATCGGTCTGATCGGTGACGACATCGAAGCGGTGTCGAAGAAAAAATCCAAGGAATACGATGGCAAGACTATCGTGCCGGTGCGTTGCGAAGGATTTCGTGGCGTGTCGCAGTCACTGGGTCACCATATCGCCAATGACGCGGTGCGTGATTGGGTGTTTGACAAATCCGGCGACAAGCATGTCGACTTTGAAGGCACACCGTACGATGTGGCCATCATCGGGGATTACAACATCGGCGGTGATGCCTGGTCTTCACGCATCCTGCTGGAGGAAATGGGCCTGCGCGTGATCGCGCAGTGGTCGGGCGATGGCACGCTCGCCGAACTGGAGAACACGCCCAAGGCCAAGCTGAACGTGCTGCACTGCTATCGTTCGATGAACTACATTTCGCGCCACATGGAAGAGAAATATGGCATCCCCTGGGTGGAGTACAACTTCTTCGGTCCGTCCAAGATCGAGGCCAGTCTGCGTGAAATCGCCAGCCACTTCGACGACCGGATCAAGGAAGGTGCGGAACGCGTCATTGCCAAATATCGCACACTGACCGATGCGGTCATCGAGAAGTACCGTCCGCGTCTCGAAGGTAAAACGGTGATGCTGTTCGTCGGCGGCCTGCGTCCGCGGCACGTCATCGGCGCTTATGAGGATCTGGGTATGGAAGTGGTCGGCACTGGCTATGAATTCGGCCACAACGACGATTATCAACGCACGACCCACTACGTGAAGGATGGCACGCTGATCTATGACGACGTGACCGGCTACGAATTCGAAAAATTCGTCGAGAAAGTGCAGCCTGATCTGGTCGGTTCCGGCATCAAGGAAAAGTACGTGTTCCAGAAGATGGGTGTGCCGTTCCGTCAGATGCACTCCTGGGATTATTCCGGGCCGTATCACGGCTACGATGGTTTTGCCATCTTCGCCCGCGACATGGATATGGCGATCAACAGCCCGGTCTGGGGACTGACCCGCGCCCCGTGGAGCAAATAATTGGTGTGGGCCGGATACGGCCGGCCCTGCCCGATGCAACAGATCACTGGAGAAACAAAATGAGTCAGAGCGCAGAAAAAATCATCGATCATGAAATGCTGTTCCGCCAGCCGGAATACACTGAAATGTTCGCCAGCAAGAAGCAGAATTTCGAATTCCCGTATCCGGCTGACAAGGTGACCGAGATTCGTGATTGGACCAAGACAGCTGAGTACCGTGAAAAGAATTTCGCTCGCGAGGCGCTGACGGTCAATCCAGCCAAGGCATGTCAGCCGCTCGGTGCCGTGTTTGCCGCGGTCGGATTTGCCAATACCTTGCCGTTTGTGCATGGTTCGCAAGGCTGTGTGGCCTACTACCGCTCGCACTTCTCCCGTCACTTCAAGGAACCGACGTCGTGCGTGTCGTCGTCGATGACCGAAGACGCGGCTGTGTTCGGCGGATTGAACAACATGATCGATGGCCTGGCCAACTCGTACAGCATGTACAAGCCGGAAATGATTGCCGTCAGCACCACCTGTATGGCCGAGGTGATCGGTGACGATCTGGGCGCGTTCATCACCACCGCGAAACAAAAGGGCAGCGTGCCGGAAGATTTCGATGTGCCGTTTGCGCACACACCGGCATTTGTCGGCAGTCACATCACGGGTTACGATAATGCGCTCAAGGGCGTCCTGACCCATTTCTGGCACGGCAAGGAACGTGTCGCCAACAATGCCATCAATTTCATCGGCGGATTCGATGGCTTTGTCGTTGGCAATATGCCGGAGATCCGCCGCATTCTCAATCTGTTCGGAGCGGAATACACCGTGCTGTGCGATCCGTCCGATGTGTGGAACACGCCCAGCGACGGCGAATTCCGCATGTATGATGGCGGCACCACCAAGGCCGAGGTCAAGTCGGCACTCAATGCCAAGGCCACGATCCTGTTCCAGGGCATCAGCACCGAGAAGACCGGCAAGTACATTGCCGAGACCGGGCAGGAAGTGGTATCGCTGCATCACCCGCTCGGGCTGGCCGGAACCGACCAGTTCCTGATGGAAGTCTCGCGCCTGACCGGCAAACCGATCCCGGCGCAGCTGGAACGCGAGCGCGGCCGACTGGTCGATGCAATCGCCGATTCCAGTGCCCACATTCACGGCAAGAAGTTCGCGCTCTATGGCGATCCTGATCTCATGCTGGGTCTGACCGCCTTCCTGCTCGAACTCGGTGCCGAGCCGGTGCATGTGCTGTCGACCAACGGCGACGATCACTGGGCAGCGAAGGTGCAGACCTTGTTCGATGCTTCGCCGTTCGGCAAGGGCTGTCACGTCTATGCCAAGAAAGACCTGTGGCACATGCGTTCGCTGCTGTTCACCGAGCCGGTCGATCTGCTCATCGGCAATACCTATGGCAAGTACCTTGAACGCGATTGCGGTGTGCCGCTGATCCGGCTCGGCTTCCCGATCTTCGACCGGCATCACCACCACCGTTTCCCGATCTGGGGCTATGAAGGTTCATTGCGTGTTCTGGTGACCATCCTGGACGAGATTTTCGAGGCCCTTGATGCGAACACCATCGATACTGCGAAAACCGATTACAGCTACGACATCATTCGCTAGTGTACCGGGCGAAGCCTGCGGGCTTCGCCCACACAACAGGAGCCTGGAGATGGCCACGATCACTTTCGTTGCCATGCGGCTTGCGCGACGCGTCGAGGTCAAGGTGGATCCGGCGCGCGACGACAATCTGCTCGAATTGGCGGTGCGGCACCACGTTCCGTTGCCCTGTGACTGCAAACGTGGCGAATGTGGGCAGTGCGCAGTCAAGGTGGCGCGGTTGCATTCGGCCACTGGCGTGGCCCGGCTGACGCCGCGCGAGCGTTATTTGCTGCTGCAGGCGGGCAAGATCTCGTTGCGCCAGTTCCACGACGAGCATCTGCCCGATCATCCGGCAATGTGGCGGCTCGCATGTGAATATCGTATCGAGGACGAAGAGATCATGGTGGCTTTCTAATCCGCCGTCAGGTTGCAGGCGGTTGTGTGCCGGACAGTGTATGGCAGGTCATTCCCGCGCAGGCGGGGCAGTGAGGTGAAACATGTCGGCTAAGCTCGCGCTGAAAGTGCAGCAAGTGCTCAATGAACCGGGTTGCGAGATCAACCAGGCCAAGAGCGGCAAGGATCGCAAGAAAGGTTGCACCAGGCAGTTGGTGCCCGGAGCTGCAGCCGGCGGCTGCGCCTTCGATGGCGCCAAGATCGCATTGCAACCACTGACCGATGTCGCGCATCTGGTGCACGGTCCGATTGCCTGCGAAGGCAATTCATGGGACAACCGCGGCGCGTACTCATCCGGATCGAAACTGTATCGCACCGGTTTCACCACCGATATCAACGAACTCGATGTGATCTACGGGGGCGAGAAACGACTGTTCCGTTCGGTACGCGAAATCATCGAAAAGTATGATCCGCCGGCGGTATTTGTCTATCAGACATGCGTGACGGCGTTGATCGGTGACGACATCGAGGCGGTATGCCGGGCAGCGACGCAGAAATTCGGCAAGCCAGTGATTCCGGTCGATGCCCCCGGCTTTGCGGGCAACAAGAATCTCGGCAACAAGCTGGCCGGAGAAGCATTGCTCGATTACGTGATCGGTACGGCCGAGCCGGAGATCACAACGCCTTACGACATCAACATCATTGGCGAATATAACCTGGCCGGCGAACTGTGGCAGGTGAAACCCTTGCTTGACGAACTTGGCATTCGCGTGCTGGCCTGTATCAGCGGTGATGCGCGCTACCACGAGGTCGCCTGTTCGCATCGGGCCCGAGCGGCAATGATGGTGTGCTCGAAGGCGATGATCAATATTGCACGCAAGATGCATGAACGCTATGGAATCCCTTTTTTTGAGGGTTCGTTTTATGGCGTATCGGACATGTCGGATGCGTTGCGTCAGATTGCAGGGTTGTTGGTGCAGCGCGGTGCGGCTGATGAATTGCTCGGGCGCACTGAACTGCTGATTCGTCGGGAGGAAGCGCGTGCCTGGTCGCGGTTGAGGCAATTCACTCAGCGGTTACGCGGCAAGCGTGTGCTGTTGATCACCGGCGGGGTCAAGTCATGGTCGGTGGTGGCGGCGCTGCAGGAAGTCGGCATGGAAATTGTCGGAACCAGCACCAAGAAATCCACGCTTGAAGACAAGGAAAAGATCAAGACCTTGATGGGCGAGGATGCGCACGCCATCGACGACATGACCCCGCGAGAGATTTACGCGCTACTGCGGGATGCCCGGGCCGACATCATGCTCTCTGGCGGGCGTTCGCAATTCATTGCGCTCAAGGCGCGCGTGCCCTGGCTCGACATCAATCAGGAGCGGCACCATGCCTATGCGGGTTACGAAGGCATGGTGGAACTGGTGCGGCAGATCGATCTGGCGCTGCACAGTCCGATCTGGCGCCAGGTCCGGCTGACCGCTCCGTGGGAGGTATAGCACATGGCGCATGTGACTGAATCGAAAAAATCCTGCACCGTGAATCCGCTCAAAATGAGCCAGCCGCTCGGTGCCAGCTACGCCTATCTGGGCATGAACCGCTGCATGCCGGTAATGCATGGCTCGCAAGGCTGTACGGCGTTCGGGTTGGTACTGATGGTGCGCCACTTCCGCGAAGCGATTCCGCTGCAGACCACTGCCATGAACGAGGCCACCACGGTGCTGGGTGGCTCGGACAATATCGAAAAGGCCATCCTGAACATCAAGCAACGTGCCAATCCGCAGTTGATCGGCATCTGTTCGACCGGACTGACTGAAACCAGGGGCGAAGATGTGATGGGCGATCTGAAGCTGATCCGCTCGCGCCATCCAGAACTCGGCGAAACGCGCGTGGTGTATTGTTCCACGCCGGATTATGTTGGCGCATTCCAGGACGGATGGGCGGCAGCAGTACTGGCAATGATCCAGTCGCTGGTTGAAGGGCCGGCTCCCGTCCGTATCGACAACCAGATCAATGTGCTGGCCGGCAGCCACCTGACTGTGGCCGATCTGGAAGAGTTGCGCGAGATGATCGAGGCATTCGGCCTGTACCCGGTGTTGCTGCCAGACGTGTCCGGGTCGCTCGATGGGCAT
>JAJYGL010000150.1 GCA_021790625.1 Pseudomonadota bacterium
GTGAAACAGCGGCAGGTGACGATTATGGCGCCATGCGCGAAGCGTTGCGGCGGCGTTATGTCCGGGTACAGGAAGGTGAGGGTGTATTGCCGGATTTGTTGCTCATCGATGGCGGGTTGGGGCAGGTACGGGCTGTCATGACTGTGCTGACTGAGCTGGGTATACATGATCTGGCTGTGGTGGGCGTTGCCAAAGGAGTGACGCGTAAAGCCGGGCTGGAACAACTGGTTTCGCCCGATGGCAGCGTGCTTCGTTTGGCGCCAGAAGATGCTGCGCTGCACCTGATACAGGAAATTCGTGATGAAGCGCATCGGTTTGCCATTACCGGGCATCGTGCGCGCCGTGCCAAAACGCGTCAGGTGTCGGCGTTGGAGGATATTCCTGGCGTGGGACCAAAACGGCGGCAGAAATTGTTGGCGCGATTCGGTGGCCTGCGGGAATTGCGCAACGCGGCATTGGAAGACATCGCCGGGGTGGAAGGAATCAGCGAACCGTTGGCGCAAGCCATTTATCAGGCGTTGCACTGATGATTGCCAAAAACTGTCTGATATGGGGTGGCATTGGTGTCGGGGCGGCCGGATTTATCGTCACGAATGAGGGTGATTTGCCTGCATCCAGTCGGCCAGTGTGCGTTGCGGTTGTTGAACGAGTTGTTCCAGTGTCTGGCTGGCTGGATGAGGCTGAAAAACGAGATGTTCGAAGATAGTGCGCAGGACGATGCGGTCAGGTGGCATCGCTAGTGCCCAGCCTTTGCCGCTGCGTAGCAACCAGTGTTGTTCGGCGAGCTGTGGTAGTACGGTTTCCATGATATCCCATTGCGCGTGGGTATTTTCGGCCAGTTGCCGTAAGGTGACGATTTCGCCATGCTGTTGTGCCGTTGCCAATTGGCGCAGTATTTGTAATGCCACATAAAACATCTCGCCGGGGTTGTGTTGATGCGCCAGATGCGGTTGCCGATAATAAGGTAGCGCGGCAGTCAGCGTGGCGCCGAACAGTACCGTCATCCAGGACAGATAAATCCAGAGCAGAAACAGTGGCAATGCTGCAAAAGGGCCATAAATGACAGTATAAGTAGAAAAATGGCTGATGTAATGTGAAAACAGTGTTTTCATTCCCTCGAAGCATAACCCGCCTATCAACCCGCCCAGCCAGGCGTGACTGGCTGGTACATAGCGGTTTGGCACGGTGGAATAGAGCAGGGAAAGTGCGGTGACCGTGAGCAGGATCGGGGTCAGCTTTAGTCCCAGCAGATGTAAACCGCCAATGCTCTGATCAATGTTGAGCGCGAATCGAGAAAGATAAGACGTCAGGTACAGGCTTGCCCCCATCAACAATGGTCCCAGCGTCAGCAATACCCAATAAATCAGAAAACGTTGTACCAGCGCGCGTTGGTGCCGGACATGCCAGATATTGTTCAATGCATGCTCGATGGTTTGCATGAGCATCAACGAAGTTACTGCCAGTGCCAACGTGCCGATGGCGGTCAGTTTGCCTGCATTTTGTGAAAATTGTGGCACGTAGGTTTGCATGAGCTTGCTGGCAGTTTCCGGCATCATGTTTTGCAGCAAAAAATTTTTCAGATTGATGGAAACACTGGCGAAGGCCGGAAATGCCGTGAGAATGGTAATCCCCAACGCGAGTAGCGGAACGATGGCCAGTAACGAGGTATAAGTCAGACTGGCTGCAGTTTGTCCCGACCCGTCGAGCATGAAGCGGCGTAACACCAGCAGGCAGAACTGATAAAAACGTAGCCATGGCTTCGGTAGCTTGTCTGAGAGGGATTTGCTTGACGGTAATATGTTCAATCATCTACCCAAAAGATATGCCTGACATGGGCGCAGTGTAGCGGAAAAAAGTTGCAATCGCTATCGTGCGGGTTGATATAGGGAAGCGCTGATTTATTCCTCCATGAGCCGCGTTGCGAGTCAAATCGGGAAGATCGCGACGCGTACGGCGCAGGTCGTAGCTGGGACTTTGACACCAAGCCGTACAGACACGCGAGCGCCCGATTTGACCGCAACCCGCATGGGACGGGGCTTGGCGGGCGAACTGCCACGTTGTGCCGCTGGTCAAGGAGAATAACCCTTGACGGCGCGTCACGCCTTGCATTTCATCCCGCCAGGCCGCCGTCGCGGCTATGTGGGAATAGATCAGCACTTCCATAGGGAACCATTGATTTTGCTTGCATGGTCGCGGTGACGGTTCATGATGGAATAAATCAGCGATTATAAGGACGGCTCCCGGTTTGGCAAGAGACGCTTCGTGTTTTGGTGAGGCTGAAACTTAGATTGTGTAACCACCTAAAAATCTCCTGCAAAACAAAATTCTGCACGATTGTCGTGCGAATTTATGCACAGATCGGGTTAAAATACGGTTTTTGGTATTGGCATTGGCGGTTGGTATGGCAGGCAGCAGTTTGGGAACTCTGTTTCGGGTGACGTCGTTTGGTGAGTCGCACGGTCCGGCAATTGGTTGCGTGGTCGATGGCTGCCCACCGGGGATGGCGTTGTGTGAGCAGGACATTCAGCACGATCTGGATCGGCGCAAGCCTGGTACGTCGCGTCACGTGACCCAGCGGCGTGAATCGGATACCGTGCAGATTTTATCTGGTGTATTCGAAGGCAAGACCACTGGCACGCCGATTGCGCTGTTGATTCAGAATGAAGACCAGCGCAGCAAGGATTACGGTAATCTGGCGGATACTTTTCGTCCCGGGCATGCGGATTATACGTATTGGCGCAAGTATGGCATTCGCGATTATCGCGGCGGTGGTCGTTCGTCGGCACGTGAAACGGCGGTGCGGGTGGCGGCCGGTGCGGTGGCGCGCAAGTGGCTGCATGAACGCTACGGCGTCAGGATTCGTGGGTATCTCGCGCAATTGGGGCCGATTGCCATTCCGCTGACTGATTGGGATGCCGTTGATAATAATCCGTTTTTTGCGCCGGATATGGCCAGTGTGCCGGCGCTGGAGCAATTCATGGACGAATTGCGTCGCGCGGGCGATTCGATTGGTGCAAAGGTTACTGTCATGGCATCCGGCGTGCCGGCGGGTTGGGGCGAGCCGGTGTATGATCGCCTCGATGCTGACCTTGCCCATGCCTTGATGAGTATCAATGCCGTCAAGGGGGTGGAGATTGGCGCCGGTTTTGCTGCGATTACCCAGCGTGGCAGCGAGCATGGCGATGAAATCACGCCGCAGGGATTTTTGTCCAATCACGCAGGCGGCATTCTGGGCGGGATTTCCAGCGGTCAGGATGTGGTGGCAAACATTGCCATCAAACCAACTTCCAGCATTCGTTTGCCGCGTCGTTCCATCAATCGGCAAGGCGAGTCTGTACTGGTCGAAACGCATGGTCGCCATGATCCTTGCGTGGGTATTCGCGCGACGCCGATTGCTGAAGCCATGTTGGCGATTGTGTTGATGGATCACGCATTGATGAACCGTGCGCAGTGTGGCGATGTGCTTAGCCCGGACGGTGGGCGGTGAGGAAGGCGATGGCTTCTTCGGGTTTGCGCGTGCGTTGCATGGGTGGAAGGCTTTGCCAGATGCGGCGGCCGTAAGGTTTGTCAGTCAGACGCGGGTCGCAGATCATCAGTACCCCGTAATCGTTTTCGTCGCGAATCAGGCGACCAGCGCCCTGCTTGAGGCTGATGACGGCATGGGGTAGCTGATAATCCATAAAGGCATTGCCGCCAGTTTTTTTGATGTGTTCAATGCGGGCTGACAGCACAGGGTCGTCGGGTGGGGAGAAGGGCAGGCGGTCGATGACCACCAGGCTCAAAGCGTCGCCTTTGACGTCCACCCCTTCCCAGAATCCCTGGCTGGCGAGCAGGATGCAATGTGGGTGGGTGCGGAACTGGTGCAGGAGGTCGCTACGTGGACGTTCTCCTTGCATCAGGATGGTGATTTCTTTTTGTTTGAGTGAGTTCTGCAACAGCGTTTGTGCTTCGCGCATGGCGCGCAGTGAGGTAAACAGCAGGAATGCGCGTCCTTTGTTGGCGAGAATGAGTGGCAGAGCGGCCTGTACGACGGCAGTCGTATAGGTTGGCGAGTTGGGGTCAGGCATGTCGGGCGGTGCGAACAGCAAGCCCTGTTCGGCGTAGCAAAACGGGCTATCCCAATTGGCGCAATCGGTTTCATTCAACCCGGTCTGTCGGCAGTAATGGGAAAAATCGCCTTTGACCGAGAGGGTTGCCGAGGTAAAAATCCAGCTGCGTTCTTCATCCATCTGGCGGGAAAAAATCTCTGCCACGGAAAGAGGCGTGGCATTGAAGGCGATGCTGTGGCTGAATATTTCCAGCCAGCGTACCAGATTGGCGTCGTGATGTTGTTGCCAGCGCACCCATTGCTCGGCAAACCGTCCCCCTGTTTGCCAGGCAAGGTCGATGGCGGGGTTGCGTGCGGCCTGTTTTTGCAGATGGGCGTTGACAGTATTCAGCGCGTCGAGGCAGGTTTGTAACTGTGTCGAGGCTTTTTGTAAAAAACGTTCGGCTGACCAGCGGCCGGTGTCGGTGCCAAAGGGTAGACGCAGGTCGCGCAGGGTTTTTTCCAGCGCATCGCAACTCTCGCCGAGTGCCGGAAAATCCTTGCAATGGATGTTGGCTTCGATGCGGGTGTCGCGAGCGAAGGTCAGCAGTTGCCCTGTGCTCAGGTTGTCACCAAAAAACAGGCCGGCTGTTTCCGGCAATTGATGGGCTTCATCAAAAATGACAGTATGTGTGGCGGGTAATAATTCGGCAACGCCTTCGTCCCGTAGCCAGACATCAGCGAAGAACAGGTGATGGTTGACGACGACGATGTCGGCTTCCATGGCACGTTTACGGGCAGCGAATAAAAAACATTCGCCAATGTGCGGGCATTCGCCGTTCAGGCAGTTTTCGCGGGTCGAGGTGGCATATTGCCAGACTGGTGCATCTTCCGGTATATCGGTGAATCCGGCTTTATCGCCATCTTGTGTCTGGGTGGAAAATTGCCGGATACGCTCCAGTTGGGCACCGGTTTCCGGGCGGTCAAAGCGTTGGTTTTGCATGTTGCGTTCCAGGTGCCAGGTACAGATATAGTTGGCGCGACCTTTGAGCAGGGCGGAATTCAGGGTGCATTTCAGGGCGGCCTTGGCCAAGGGCAGGTCGCGGTAGAATAATTGATCTTGCAGATGACGGGTGCCGGTTGAAATGATGACTTTGTGTGCGGCCAGAAGGGCTGGAATCAGGTAAGCCAGCGTTTTCCCAGTGCCGGTACCTGCTTCGGCAACCAGGACGCTTTTGTTGGCAATGGTGTCACGGATTCTTTGCGCCATCTGCAGTTGCCCTTCCCGAGGGCGGAAATCGGGGAGTGTGGCGGCCAGTTCGCCATCGGCAGCAAAAATGCGCTCCAGTTCGTCTTTGGCCTTGCTGTTCATTGGTGTTGTGCTGGATCGATATGGCGAAAGTGAATACGGATGATGAGCATCGAAAGGCTGATGAACGCGCCGAAAATGATGGTAATGATATCGACGGACAAGCCTGCGTGATCGAGCAGGGCGTAAAGCCCCAGCATGAAAAGGATGGATAGATTTTCGTTGAAATTTTGCACCGCAATCGAGTGTCCGGCGCCCATGAGTAAATGACCGCGATGTTGTAGCAGCGCATTCATCGGTACGACGAAAAATCCGCCCAGAATGCCAATGATGGTGAGCAGTATGCCAGCACCAAGTGCTGTATGCACGGCAGCCATGCTCATGACAACGATGCCCATGACGATGCCGGTGGAAATGACACGTACCGAGTCCTGCAATCGAACGAATTCACCGGCAATCACCGCGCCAACGGCAATGCCCAGCGCAACCAGCGCGGTCAGTTGAGAGGCCTGTTGCATGGAAAAATGCAGCGTGACGAGCGCCCACGCCAGCACGACCAGCCGTAATGTGGCGCCAGCACCCCAGAACAGCGTGGTAACGGCAAGGGATACTTGTCCTAATGGATCACGCCATAGCTGGACGAAACTGGCCCAGAAATCGCGCACCAGGGCGACAGGGTTGCGGTTGGGTGTAGCATGATCTGGTGCCGTAACAGGAATGAACAGATTGAATATTGCCGCTGCGATATATAGCAGGGCAACGAACAGAATGGCAATTTTTGCGACATCGGTGTCACCGTGCCAGGCCAGATGAGTCGTCAGTATTGCGCTGAAATGCGGGTTGAGCAGGACCCCGCCCAAGAGGGCGCCAAGAATGATGGCGAAGACTGTGGCGCCTTCCATCCATGCGTTGGCAGCCACCAGTTTTTCTGCCGGCAGGTATTCAGTGAGGATGCCGTATTTGGCGGGTGAATATCCCGCTGCACCGAGTCCAACGATGGCATACGAGATGAGAGGGTGTACACCGGTCAGCATGGCGATGCAACCGCCGAGCTTGATGTTGTTGCACAGGAACATGACCCGGCCTTTGGACAGCGCATCGGAAAATGCGCCGACGAAGGGTGCCAACAGGATATAAGAGACGATAAAGAATTCCTGTAATACCGGCGTGTACCAATTTGGGTCGTGTGCTTCTTTCAGAAGAGCAATCGCGGCAAATAGCAGACTGTTATCGGCCAACGCGGATAAAAACTGCGCGACCAGTATGGTGTAAAACCCAAGATTCATTGTGGATTATCAGGTTTTGTCGATTTTTGTTGTGCCAGCATTTTGAGCAGTGCTTCCTGTTGCGCGATGGATGGTGCACGTTTGTTGCTGTTATAGGCAACGTCTTCGCCGGGGCGAACATGCCCCCCGCGCTCTTTTGCCTTGACTTCGAGGTAATCATCCAGCGGATTCTCGGCGTTTTCCGGCAGATTGTCGTCGGTATAACGACCACGGAAACCGGCGGGAGCTGTTTTGGGACGGGCACGATAGGCCGCGAGTTTCAGCGCTTTGTTCAGCTCCGCGATACGATCGTCAATCCAACGCACGTCGTATACGGCAGCGGCGGTGAGCAGAATGATAAAGGCGCTGCCGACGCAGCGGCGGTGCAATACAAAATAACCTAGCAGTGCCAATGCAAAACCGGCACGATACAGCCAGGCACCCAGCGGATTTTCTAGATAGGCGCGGTGCAAACCGAGCGGGTACAGTAGCAGCAGGCCATAAGCGCGCTTACGCTGTTTCATCTGTTGGGCGAGTTTCAGACTGATGGCCTGTAATCCATCGCCTTCCAGATCAAGATTTTTCCATGCTTCGCTCATGGTTTTTATTTACCTATATCAACAAGTTGTTCGGCATGTCGGTTATTGTAATTTTGTGTTAAGGTTACAAACTGTGTTGTGCGTCGCTGCTAGGTGATGGGCACGGTAGCGTCGCATTTTACACCTTGTCGGCATTGTGCGCGACAGCAACCGGATTTTTTACTGTTGTTAATATGACCATTAGGGAACCGTTGATCTATTCCCACATGGCCGCGACGGCGGCTTGGCGTCAAAGTCCCGGCTACGACCTGCGCCGTACGCGTCGCGATCTTCCCGATTTGGCCCGCAACGCGGCTCATGGAGGAATAAATCAGCGGTTCCTTAGGATTTACTACGGGTTGGGAAAAGGGAAATGGCATGAAGCGGTTCATGGTAGTGCAACATTCTTATGCGGAATTTTTGGGTATGCTCGAAAAGCAGCTCGAATCACGCAATATCGGTTTTCAGTAT
>JAJYGL010000043.1 GCA_021790625.1 Pseudomonadota bacterium
CCCGCGCTGGCGATACCAATCTGGATACCGGCGACAGGTAGCAGTTCGTCCGGTTGCGGAGGGGCAAGGTTGACTGGCATGGATTATCCTCAGGATTTCTGGCGTAATGCTTCGTCGTTGTAGGCGCCGTCGATGGCGTGAACGATGTCTTCCACCATGCGGAAACCTTCGACAGGCGCATCGTCTTTCATGTAAAACAGGCGGATAGGACCCAAGGCTTTCACCGCCTGCGCACGTTCCAGCGGGTCTTCCGGGCTGGTGAGTCCGCTGTTGCGGTACAGGCTGGCGATGATGTCGCCCGCGGTCTGGTTGGGGTGTTGTTTGTCGAGCGCGCTTTGTAGCGTGTTGATGACATCGCCATTGGCGATGGGGTAACGGCTGTGTTGCATGATGCTGTGTAGTAGTTCGTGAAAGGTCATGGCATCCTCGTAATTAGAGCAGATTGACGATAAAATCATATTCCCCTGCTTCGACAGGGGTGATGGACAGGCGGTTGCCGCGTTGCAGGATACGCAAGTGCTGCAGTTCCGGATGATGACGCAGTTCAGTCAGGGGCAGCAGGCGGGTTTTGCGCACCAGTTGCACGTCAACATGAAACCAGCGCGGTGTTTCCAGGCTGGCCTTGGGGTCAAAATATTTGTGTTGCGGATCGAATTGGGTGTGGTCTGGATAGGCGGCGGAGCCAACGCGTGCCAATCCGGCAATGCCGGGTTCTTTGCAGCTGGAATGATAAAACAGTACACCGTCACCTATCTGCATGTCATCACGCATGAAATTGCGCGCCTGATAATTGCGCACGCCATACCAGGCGACCGTTTGGTTGGGCAGTCGGGCAAGATCGTCTATACTGACATCGGAAGGTTCCGATTTCATGAGCCAATAACGCATGATGGGGCAAAGAATTCCACGGGGAACACCAAAAGATAAATTTTACTGGAAATTGAGGCGGGAAAGGAAAGGTTTTGAAAAAAATTGATACGGCAGGTTTGGCGCAGTTGACGCAACAGGCGCAGGCATCTGCCCGTGCACGCATGAACCTGAATCTGCATGAGACCTTGCAGGACGATGTGCAACGATTGGCGATTGCCATGGAGCCGGATACGCTCATCTTGCCACATCGGCATCTGCATACCTGGGAACTGCTGTTGCCGTTACGGGGACGTTTTGTGGTGTTGCATTTTGATGAACAGGGCTTTGTGACTGAACGGGCAGTACTCGGTGAGGGTTGTCTGGCGCAGGAAACACCGGCAGGGACATGGCATGCCGTGTTGTCGCTCGATAGTGGCAGTGTGATTTTTGAGGTGAAGCAAGGGCCTTATCGCCCCTTTTTACCGGCTGATTTTGCTCCGGGGTTTGCCAGTGAACCTGCCGATGGCGGAAAAATGTTGAACCGCTGGTACGCCAGCGCACAGCCGGGCGATCGGCTGTGGGGTGGGTAGCGGAATTCGGGTCATCAAGCCAAAAGCGGGTTCAGGCGTAGCGGCGCAGCGTAAGGGAGAAGGCTTTTAATCCTTCGATGCCGCTGGACTCCGCCTGATGACACCATTCTTGCAGTTGGTGGAGTAGTTGTTCGCGTGAGGCATTTGAACGTGACCAGAGCAGCGTCAGTTCTTGCCGCATGGTGTAAATGCGTTGTAACTTCTGGCTTTGTTCCAGAACGGCGTCCAGACGTTGGCGTTCATTATCGGCCAAATCTTTTGCGTCGAGGTGCAGCCATTGTTTCAGGTTTTTGACGACGCTGCGGTCGTCCATGTTTGGCAATGATGCGCGCAATTTGTTCAATTCTTGTGCGCAGGTCATCTTGACTGAATCAGTGTAGCGGGTCAGTACGTCATAGCGGTGGGTAATGATGGCTTGCAGCAGGTCGAGATCGCATACCGGTTTGGCCGAGCTAAGGCGCGGGCGTGGGGCGATTTTTTTAACCTTTGCCAGTTTCAGGATTTCCATGATGCGTATGTACATCCAGCCGATATCGAATTCATACCATTTGTTGGATAGTTTGGCCGAGCTGCCAAAGGCATGGTGGTTGTTGTGCAATTCTTCGCCGCCAATCAGAATGCCCCAAGGCACGATGTTGGTGCTGGCATCTTCGCAGGCAAAATTGCGGTATCCCCAGTAGTGGCCAATGCCATTGATGACGCCAGCGGCTGTAACTGGAATCCATGCCATTTGTACCGCCCAGATGGTCAACCCGATGGGGCCGAACAGTACCAAATCGATAACCATCATCAGGTAAATGCCAAAACTGTTGTGTTTGTGGTACACGTGGTGTTCCAGCCAGTCGTCGGGCGTGCCGGCACCGAATTTTTCGATGCTTGCTTCATCTTTGCAGGCGGCGCGGTAAAGTTCGGCGCCTTCAAAAAAGACTTTTTTGATACCCAGAACCTGCGGGCTGTGCGGATCTTCCGGCGTTTCGCAACGGGCGTGGTGCTTGCGATGGATTGCCGCCCATTGACGGGTGACCATGCCGGTGGTCAGCCAGAGCCAGAAACGGAAAAAATGACTGGGAATGGCATGTAGTTCTAGTGCGCGGTGTGCCTGATGACGGTGCAGATAAATCGTGACGCCAGCAATGGTGATGTGGGTGAGCGCCAGTGCAATCAGCACATAAGCCCACCAGGACAGATGACCAACCATTCCATAAGCAAAAAAAGAGGGCATTGAATAATCTCGTTTGAAAACCGCGTAGTGTGGCGGACGATTCCGCTGGCGGCAGGGTTAAAGGTCGGTGGTTACGGGTGGTTACGCATCCGACCGGTTATTATAACAGAAATTTCGGCTTGTTGTTCAATTGCTTGTTTTGCGGCCATCTTGCCGTCCGGCCGACTCCGTGGCTTTTCAGGCGAGTGGGGAGGGTCGATCTGGTTGACCCGGTTGATCTGGTTGATCCATGGAAACGTGCAGGTCACGTCTGGGATAGGGAATGTTGATTCCGGCTGTCTTGAATGCTGACAATATTTGTAAATAGACGTCCGAAATCAGATCGATTTGGCCATTTTCCGGGTCGGAAATCCAGACGGCAAGTGACAGATTGATGCCGCTATCGCCTAAGCTGGTGACAAAAGCGTCGCTGTGAAAGTTGTCATCATGAATGGCGCGGGGGTGCTGGTCGCCAATGTCGCGCAGAATGTTGCGCGCACGTTCCATGTCGCTGTCATAGCTGATTTGTACGGGTATCAGCACGCGCACTTCGCGTTTGGTGAACGAGTGGTTGACGACAGTCGAAGTTATCAGGGTTTCGTTCGGCAGGATGATTTCCGTGCCGTCGAGCGCGCGTAGCAGCGTATACCGGGTGTTGAGTTGTCGTACTTCGCCGTATTTGCTGTCGACGGTAATCATGTCGCCGGGACGGACGGAGCGGTCAAGCAGAATAATGAAGCCAGAGACATAGTTGCTGGCTATCTTTTGCAAGCCTAATCCAAGACCAACACCCAGCGCGCCGCCAAAGACGGATAGTGTGGTAATGTCGATACCGACGGCAGGCAGGGCAATGATGATGCCGACAATTAGCAACAGGCTGCGCACAAATTTGATGAGCGCCAGACGCAGGCTGGGATCCATCCCTTGCGTTTGCAGCAGGCGTTCTTCGAATATTTGCGCCAGCCAGAGCGACAGCAGAACAGAAAAACCGATGACGAAAATGGCTTCCAGAAATAGCAGCAGTGAAAAACGATGGTTGCCGGCAACGAAGGATATGCTATCGAGCAGGTGGGTGGCGAGCGGAAACAGGCCAGTGATGTGAAGGGCGAAACCCAGCCAGATGCTCCATACAATGCTGCGCTCCCAAACGCGAATGGTTTGCTGGTTGCCGGTCATGTGACGTAGCAAGTAGACGAGAACGCGGATAGAGACGAGCGCCAGCAGCAAAGGGATGACGACGTTCAACAGATGAATTTCATGGCCGTTTTTCAACAGTTCCCGGCCGATGGCGGTAAAGAATAGCCACAACAAAGGCTGGCCAATGCTTTTGATGTCGTGTTTTCGGTGCTGCCAGGCGTTTTGTGTGCGGAAAAACCATTTGCCGACGAGGTACAGAATCAGCCAGCTGGCGATTCCACAGGTCAGCACCAGGCCGGCTTGCAGCAATAATTCCGGCTGGTGCGAGTCGCGAACCAGGTGGACGATCAGGTTTTCCAGCATTGGCTTTTTCATGCCCGCTCCAGCACCGCCGCAAAAAAGCCGTCAGTGGCGTGATCTGCCGGATTCAGCTGCAAAAAATCACCGGTGTCCAGCATGATGTGTTGTTCTGCAAGCACGGCTTGCGCCGGTTTGAGGGAGAATTCCGGATGCTGGGCAAGAAAGGCGGTCACAATGTCTTCGTTTTCTTCTTGCAGCAAGCTGCAGGTGGCATATACCAATCGCCCGCCCGGTTTGACCAGTCTGGCGGCGGCGGCGAGAATGCTGGCCTGTTTGATGCTGAGTTCCGCGACGCTTTCCGGGCTTTGGCGAAATTTGAGATCGGGATTGCGGCGCAAGGTGCCCAACCCGCTGCAGGGCGCATCAACCAGCACGCGGTCGATTTTTCCATTCAGCCGTTTGATTCGGATGTCATGTTCGTTGCTGATGAGTTGTGGGGTGACGTTGGATAATCCGGAGCGTTTGAAGCGCGGTTTGAAACGTGCCAGCCTTTTTTCAGAGACATCAAACGCGTACAGGCGACCGGCAGAATGCATCATGGCGCCCAAGGCCAGCGTTTTGCCGCCGCTGCCAGCGCAAAAATCCACCACCATTTCGCCGCGTTTCGGGGCAAGCAGGTAACTCAGTAATTGACTGCCTTCGTCCTGCACCTCAAAGTGACCGGCCAGAAACAAGGGATGCTGCTGGATGGCGGGTTTGTCGGCAAGACGCAGGCCGAGCGGGGAATAAGGTGTGGGGCTTGTGTTGATGCCGCTGTTGGACAATGCGGTGAGCAGCGTGTCGCGGTTAGAGAAAATGGTGTTGACACGAATATCCATCGCAGCGGGATTGCGCAGAGACAGCGCCAGACGCGCGGTTTGTTCGGCGCCATGGCGTGCGAGCAGGCGGTCTGCCAGCCAGTCGGGCAGATCCCACTGGATGGCAAGCGACTGCTCGGATAATTTCATGGCTTTGATGTCTGGCAGCAAATCCATTTCTGGGCCGCGGAATACCTGTTCCAGTTGGCGTTTGTTATACCCCATCTGCCGTGCCAGAAAAGCGAGCGCCAATAGTCTTGGCGTTGGTTTGCCGCATGCTGTTTCCAGTGTGCGCAAATGGCGCAGCACGCCAAACACCAAATCGGCAACAAAGGTGCGATCTTTGCTGCCCAGTTCGTGATGGTCACGAAAAAAGCGGCTTAGCAACACGTCAGCCGGCGCTTCGAATGTCAGTATTTGCCGCAAGGCGGCGACGGCGGCTTCAAAGGGAAAAGGTGGGGCGGAACTTTCTAACATAACGGATTGACCAGGCAGGCGGAAACAGATGGAACTGGCTGCCAATTTTAACACAGACATCCATTTTTCGCCTCATTCGAACCACGTTCGCCACCTTGCGCAAATTGGCGCAAATTGGCGCAACATCGAGATGAGTGGCGGTTATGGCTTTATCGCTATATAGACGGCACCCATTCAATTTTCCGCGGATTTCATGTTTGCCTTGAATTCGTTCGTGGCCTGTTGTATTGCGGGAATCATCGTTTGGAGTGTTTCGCGAATGGCCAACATGGTGTTGTTCATGATGGTGGGCATTTCCCGCACGATATCTTGTCCGGCGGGGGTCTTGTAAAATGCCAGCATGGCGGTGACATCTTCTTCCGACAGGGATTCACGATAAATCTGGATGTATTTCGGCTCCATGGATTGCCATGCAATGGCTTTGTGATAGATGGCCTGCATCCGGTTTTTGTAATTGGTTATTGCCCGTTTTTGCGCCGGAGTCGGCGTTTTCCCTTGCAGCGATTGCTGTATTTCCTGCTCCAGTACCACGTTCATTTTGGCGGTGATGCTGTCCAGCAGACTTTTGGTGTGCATGACGTCCAGCAGTTGCCTGACCGAGGCGTCCGTCGCCGGTGCGGCCATGACCGGTGCGGCTATTGTTATTGAGCCGAATGTTATTGAGCCGAGCAAAACAATCATTAACAGGTTTTTGATTCGTTGCATGGCTTCTTCCCCTTGTGGAAATAACGGAATTTTGCTGCCAACGGACAATTTTTGCACATCATCATTTGGTTATCTGTTTTTTGCAAATGTTTTTTGCAAATATTTTCCTGCAAGTGGTTTTTGCAAATGTCGTTCTGCTGGTTGTCATGAAAATTTCATTTGTTAAGAATAAAGATTTGTTGCTATTATTTGTATCGATATTATAACAAGTGTGAATAATCGGTATGTCTGTTGAAAACCCTGTTGCCATGCAGTTGAAACGCAATCTGGCTGCGTATCTGGAGGCCAATCGCATGCTGGTTTTGCTGGCGGTTTCCCTGGGTGCGAATCTGGTATTGGCTTTCGGTCTGGCCGGGTTGATGCCGCTCAAAGAGCGGATACCCTATTTTGTGGTTTCCAATAAGGAGACAGGCGCGGTGCAAGTATCGACGAATGTGGCGCAAAAGTTTGTGCCGGATGAGCAGAATATCAAGTATTTCTCGGCAAAATTCGTGCGCGAGCTGTTGACCATCGACCCCTATCGCAGCAAGTCCGAGTTCTTTCCCGA
Organism: Pseudomonadota bacterium; assembly: GCA_021790625.1. GTDB lineage: Bacteria > Pseudomonadota > Gammaproteobacteria > Burkholderiales > Sulfuriferulaceae > Sulfuriferula. The sequence continues at coordinate 6,664 of JAJYGL010000043.1, forward strand.
CGTCAAAACCATGGTGCTTGGCAAGGGAAAATCGCAAGTCAACGATTTTTTTCACACGGATAACACCTTCGAGCGCATGGACAAGGATCCATCCCTCATCAGAAATGTGGCGTTGCAGCGCATCACCATTTTACCGGACGCCGAGAACGAAGTGGTGGTGACGGTCAAGCTGACGACAATGAGTAACAATGGTTCTGAACAGAGCGTAACACGTATGGTGACGCTGCATTATGCACTTGAGCCGGTCAAAAGCGACGCCGAGGCATTGCGAAATCCGATTGGTTTTTTTGTCACGCAGTTCGTCATCGATCAGGAGTTGGGGCAATGATTGCATGTCGATTCATTGGCGGCAGATGGAAGGGCATCCTGGCCGCCGTGTTCTGGTTGTCGGGGTGTCAGGCGAGCTTTGCTGCGGGTCAGGCGCCGGCATTACCGCTGTTTCCCGTTTCGGAGCGGGGGCAACCGGAGTCGGGGCAGGATGCTCCCGTTGCATCGCCGGATTTGTTTCAGGATACGCGGGTTGTGGCGTATGACTATGACCCGAACAGAACATATCCGGTGCGTTCGCGGGTAAAGGTCTTTACTGAAATTGTCGTGCCGGATGATGAAAAAATCGTGGCATGGTACCCGTCTGCCGATGATAAGCGGGGCTGGCCATACACCGTATCCAGTGACCGGCAGCACGTGTTCGTGATGCCGATGCAGGCGGGAACCGTGAATACAGCGACACTACTGACGGATAAGCATTCATATTTGCTGACCTTTGAAGCCGTTGATAGCGGGATATGGTTCCAGCGGGTGCAATGGGTCGTTCCTGAAGCAGATAGCAGCGAATTGCCCACGCAATACGAAGCGCCTGCCAGCGACGCGGCGGCAGATGGCAATGCACCGGCAGGGCCGGATCTGGAGAGCATGTTTGTCGGTTATACGATTCATGGCAATGCAGCGTTCGCGCCAACGCTGGTGGCTGACGATGGCAGGT
>JAJYGL010000100.1 GCA_021790625.1 Pseudomonadota bacterium
TATTTGGGTGGCGTTCGTTATCGCCCGTTATTTTGGAGCCAAGCTACATGCCTAGTGTTCGCGTCAAGGAAAATGAACCTTTTGAAGTTGCCATGCGTCGTTTCAAGCGTACTGTGGAAAAAACCGGTCTGTTGACCGAGTTGCGTGCGCGCGAATTTTACGAAAAGCCAACCGCTGAACGTAAACGTAAACTGGCAGCTGCAGTCAAGCGACACTTCAAGCGTATTCGTAGCCAGACCTTGCCACCAAAACTGTATTAATGGCGATTTTTTGTCGTTTGGACGGATAAGAAATCGTCGCACCGTGAATCCTGGTCGACTAAATCTGTATTAGCTGTGTTGTCGGCAACCGGTGCAGGATATTGGTTATTGTAATAGGCTATTGTAATGAATTGTTGCAATAGGTTGTTACAAGGGTTGGGCAGTTGGTCAATCAATCGGTCGTCAATCGGGTGATGTCATGGGTCTTAAAGAGCGAATCACAGAAGACATGAAGTCTGCCATGCGAGCGCGGGAATCGCAGCGTCTGGGGGCTTTGCGTCTGTTGTTGGCAGCCATCAAGCAACGTGAAGTGGATGAGCGAATCGTGCTGGATGATGCGCAGCTGATAGCGATTATTGAAAAAATGCTCAAACAGCGGCGTGATTCCATCCAGCAGTACGCTGCTGCCGGTCGTGAAGATCTGGTGGCGGCTGAACAATTTGAGTCTGACGTATTGCAGGCGTATATGCCGGTGGCGGCTGATGATGCTGAAATCAGGCAGGTGATCGTGGCTGCGATGGCAGAATCGGGCGCCGCAGGCATCAAGGATATGGGCAAAGTCATGGCGCTGGTGAAACAGAAGCTCGCCGGGCGAGCAGATATGGCTGTGGTTTCCGGACGCATCAAGGAAGCCTTGCAGGGTTGATTGCTCAGGGTTGATTGCTCAGGGTTGATTGCTCAGGGTTGATTGCTGTCGGTATCCGATAGTTTTGGAAAGTGGATAAGTTGCTGTTGTAGACAGCAGTGTTGTGCAGGTACACGAAGAGGTTTCACGATGATACCGCAGGATTTTATCCATACCCTGTTAGCCAGGGCGGATATCGTGGAGGTGGTTGGCCGATATGTGACGCTAAAGAAATCTGGCGCGAACTATCAGGCATGTTGCCCTTTTCATCAGGAAAAGACACCTTCTTTTACGGTATCGGCGACAAAACAGTTTTATCATTGTTTTGGTTGTGGCGCGCATGGTACGGCAATCGGATTTTTGATGGAATATGCCAATTTGTCCTATGTCGAAGCCATAGGGTCGCTGGCTGCACAGTTGGGTATGACGGTTCCTCAGGAGACGGTGGCCAGACACGAGAAAACAGAAACATCGAAGTCGGTTCCGGATTTACTGGAAGTCATGCAGCGTGCCAGCCAGTTTTATCGCCAGGCGCTTAAAACCGCGCCACAGGCAATTGCCTATCTTAAAAAGCGTGGTGTGACCGGAGAGGTGGCTGCCCGTTTTGGTGTGGGTTATGCGCCAGATGGTTGGCAAAATGTGATATCGGCGCTTGCTGATGTGCGGGCGGAAACTTTGGCGCAAGCGGGGTTGGTCAGCGAAGGGGATGCGGGTAAACGGTACGATCGGTTTCGGGATCGAATCATGTTCCCCATCCTGAACCAGAAGGGTAATGTGATTGCGTTTGGCGGTCGTGTGTTGGGAGAAGGTGAACCAAAATACTTGAATTCGCCAGAAACGCCCTTGTTTCAAAAAGGCCATGAGCTGTATGGCCTGTTTCAGGCCAGACGCGCGATTCGTGAGGCCGGGCGGGTGCTGGTGGTGGAAGGGTATATGGATGTGCTGGCTTTGGCGCAGTTTGGTATTGGTTTTGCTGTCGCAACGTTGGGCACGGCGACCAGTAGCGTGCATGTGCAGAAATTGATGCGGCAGGCGTCGGAGCTGGTTTTTTGTTTTGATGGAGACGCTGCGGGTCGGCGTGCGGCGTGGCGGGCGCTGGAGCAGAGTTTGCCGGTGTTGGATGACAATAGTCAGATACGGTTTCTGTTTTTACCGCCGGAGCATGACCCGGACAGTTATGTGCGTGAACTGGGCGTTGAACGGTTCACGGCATTGTTACAGGACGCGACCAAGCCGTTGTCGGTGTATCTGTTTGAACAACTGGAGAACCAGTACGACCTGGCCTTGGCCGAAGGGCGTAGTGCTTTTCTGAAAGCAGCTCAACCGCTGGTGATGGCGGTGAAGGCCAAAGGCCTGGCAATGATGTTACGCAAACGCGCAGCTGAACTAGCGCAACTGGATATTCAGGAGTTGGGACGTTTGTGGCAATTTACGGCGGCACGGACAGGCAGAATGGCGCAACCCGCGCGCCCACAACCAGTATCGGTGATGCGCAAGCTGTTGCGTCTGTTGTTGTTTCGGCCACGACTTGCCGCAAACTGGCCAACAGATTGGCAGCCTGGCAACGATGAAGATGGTCGGGCAGTACAGGCGTTACTTGAGATTTTGGCACAACACCCTAATCTTGATGCAGCGGGGTTGCAAGAAGAACTGGCGACGTTGCCTGAAGGAGACAGGATTGCCCTGTGTGTGACAGAAATCATGTGGTGGGACGACACGTTTGAAGCCGAGGCAGAGCTTGACCTGGCGCTGGAGCAATGGCGTCATTTGCAGCAGCATGACAGATTGAACTTTTTGGCACAGAAATCACTCACTGATTTGAGTGAGGCGGAGAAACAGGCGTTGCGTATGCGCCATTGAATTATAAACAGAAGCACTTTGGGATTTGCCGATAGTGGATGACGCCAGATGTGTAAAGTGGGTGTGCAAAGCGTTACCATTGAACCGGCAACAGATTCAACAGCGGGCTGGATACTGGGTATTGGAATATGAATCAGGAACAGAACAAATTGACGCAACGGGATGGAATGGCCAATCTGACGGCGGCACCGGGATTGACTGGAGGTTCGCCATTGCCCGGTGAGGGCCAGGACGATGCAGAAAATCGCCGTTCCCGGCTCAAGCTCCTCATTATGCTCGGCAAGGAGCGGGGATACCTGACCTACGCTGAAATAAACGATCATCTGCCCGATGATATGCTCGACACCGAACAGGTGGAGGGTGTCGTTGGCATGATCAACGACATGGGTATTCAGGTATACGATGAAGCGCCAGATGTCGAAGTGTTGCTGATGTCAGATGCAGCACCTGCTGTGGCAGATGAAGATGTGGTTGCTGAAGCCGAAGCAGCCCTGTCCACGGTTGATGCCGAGTTTGGGCGAACAACCGATCCGGTGCGCATGTACATGCGGGAAATGGGGTCGGTTGAGTTGTTGACCCGTGAAGGTGAAATCGAGATCGCCAAGCGTATCGAAGACGGGCTGAAGCATATGGTACAGGCCATTTCTGCCTGTCCGACGACATTGGAACAGATTTTGTTTCTGGTGGATAAAATCGAGCGTGATGAAATTCGTATCGATGAACTGGTGGATGGTATCGTGGCGGGTGATGCCGAACTCGATGAACCCGTCGAAATGGTTCCGCTGGAAGATGATGACACTGGCGATGATCTGGATGACGATGACGAAGACGACGAGGATATCGACGGCAGTGCGCTGGCGGCTGCCAATCTGGCACAGCTGAAAGCAGATGCCATGTTGCGGTTTGAGCGTTTGCGCGCGCAAGTCAAGCGTATGCAGACTGCATTGAAACGCCAAGGTCATGAAAGTGCCGTCTGGCGCGATATCCAGGCCGAAATTTCTGCCACATTGCTGGAATTGCGTTTTTCTGCCCGCCAGGTAGAAGCGTTGTGTAACATGATTCGCGAGTTGGTAGAGACGATTCGCGTGCACGAACGTGAAATCATGGAAATCGCCGTTCGTCGTGCCGGTATGCCACGAGAGCATTTCATCAAGGTATTTCCCGGCAATGAAACCAATCTGGACTGGTTGCATAACGAGGTCAGGGAAGGTGCTGTCTGGTCGGAGGCGTTGTTGCGTCAGCAATACGCCATCTTGGAACGCCAGAATGGTCTGTGTGCTGTGCAGGAAAAAATCGGTATTCCGATTGCAGCATTGAAAGAAATCAACCGCCAGATGACCGCTGGTGAGGCACGTACATTGCGTGCCAAACGGGAAATGATCGAGGCCAACCTGCGATTGGTGATTTCGATTGCCAAAAAATACACCAATCGTGGTCTGCAATTCCTGGATCTGATTCAGGAAGGCAATATCGGACTGATGAAAGCGGTCGATAAATTTGAATATCGCCGTGGTTACAAATTTTCGACGTATGCGACCTGGTGGATTCGCCAGGCCATCACGCGCTCGATTGCCGATCAGGCCCGTACCATTCGTATTCCGGTGCACATGATTGAAACCATCAATAAAATGAACCGTATCGCGCGGCAAATCTTGCAGGAAACGGGTCAAGAACCGGATCCGTCTGTGCTGGCAGAAAAAATGGAGATGCCAGAGGAAAAAATTCGTAAAATCCTCAAGATTTCCAAAGAACCCATCTCCATGGAAACGCCGATCGGTGACGATGAAGATTCGCATTTGGGCGACTTTATTGAAGATACATCTACATTGGCGCCGATGGATGCTGCCATTTACGACAGCTTGCAGGAAGTCACCAAAGACATTCTGGACAGTCTCACCCAACGTGAAGCAAAAGTATTACGCATGCGTTTTGGTATCGAAATGAATACCGACCACACACTGGAAGAAGTCGGCAAACAGTTTGATGTGACGCGTGAGCGCATCCGTCAGATAGAAGCCAAAGCACTGCGTAAATTGCGCCATCCTTCCCGTTCCGATCGCTTGCGCAGTTTCATTGATTCTGGCAATCAATAAACCTCCCCCGTGTTCAACCCGCCTTGCCCGATGACCGGCAAGGCAAAAAGGGCCCATAGCTCAGTTGGTTAGAGCAGTCGACTCATAATCGATTGGTCGCAGGTTCAAGTCCTGCTGGGCCCACCAACAAGAAATCCGGTTTAGTCCGGCAACATCCTAAAGCCTGTTGTAACAAGCGGGCTTTTTGTTTGTCTTTATATCCTATGTTGTCCAGTGAGTTGTATTGACCGAATGAGATGTCGCTCCCAAACTCCGATAACGTGGCAACGCTCTCCGCAAAGGTCGACGCGTATCTGGAAAAGATGGAATTTATTAAATAAATGATCTAAAATTTTAATAATGTAATTTCTTATTAAAGGTTCGCACATCATGCGTAGAGAGATTACTGGCCGTTACGTCTCTTCTCTTGCGGGGGGAGAAACGGTGAACGCCTTTGTGCCCAACCCTTTGCCTCCCGTGCCTTCACTGGAATCAAGTGGTGCCAGGCAACGTCTGCTGGAGAGGGCCACGCTGGCGATAGGCAGGTTAGACAGCGTGAGCACTCTGCTTCCTGACCCACAGCTTTTTCTGTATGCCTATGTGCGTCGCGAAGCCGTTTTGTCTTCACAGATTGAAGGCACACAATCCTCCTTGTCCGACCTGTTGCTGTTTGAACTGGAGGAAATGCCCGGTGTGCCTTTTGACGATGTCGCTGAAGTATCCAACTATGTCGCTGCCCTGGAACATGGAATGGCACGATTGCGTTCAAGCTTTCCGCTTTGCAACCGGCTTTTGCGTGAAATGCATGGTCTCCTCATGTCGCGTGGACGCGGCAGTGAAAAACTACCTGGAGAATTTCGCCGCAGTCAGAACTGGATTGGTGGCACCCGCCCTGGTAATGCTCACTTCGTGCCGCCTCCACCACAGGAAGTCGAATCCTGTATGGGCGCGCTGGAGCAATTCTTCAACCAGATAGGCGATACCACGCCCGTATTGGTCAAGGCTGCATTGGTGCATGTGCAATTTGAAACCATACACCCTTTTCTCGATGGCAATGGCAGATTGGGTCGCCTGCTCATCGCGCTGCTGTTGCATCAGGGCGGATTGCTGGCGCAGCCGCTGCTTTACCTGAGTCTTTACTTCAAGCAACATCGTCTGCTTTATTACGAACTACTGGATAAGGTGAGAGTACAGGGTGACTGGGAAGCATGGGTGGACTTTTTTCTCGAAGGTGTGGCAGAAACCGCGCAAGGCGCAGTACAAACCGCGCAGCGGTTGCTTGCACTGTTTCAGCAGGATAGCCGACGTATTCAGGCCGCTGGGCGAGGCGCTGCAAATGCCCTGCGAGTGCTCAATGCTTTGCGCAGTCATCCTGTTTCCAGTCTCAAACTACTGCATACAGAAACTGGCATGAGTTTTCCGACCGCCGGCAAGGTCATGCAAACGCTGATCCAGCTTGGTATTGCCCGTGAACTTACCGGACAACGTAGAAATCGCGTATTTGTGTATGACGGCTATTTGAATATCCTGAATGAAGGCAGCGAAGGACCATGAACCGGCCTTCAGGCCGGTGACTTCATCCTCTTACCTTGCTGCTGTTGGTCATGCCTGTTCTGGTTCATTCAGCCAGGCTTCTGCCATGTCGCTGTCATCGAAAACGCGAATGATGGCATCGCTGAACAGACGTTGGAACAGTGTGATGAGGGGAGGCCATACGCCCGTACCGATGATGGCGATGTGACTGAAATCCTGACCATACGCACGAGTAAAACGGAATTCTTCCCATATGGCGTCAAGCGTCAATCCCAACATGTCGCGCACGTCGACCAACAATTTCATTTTGCCTTCAAAAGCGAAGCCATGACGCAGAATGTCTTCCAGTTCATGCATATCAGCCAAGGTCAATTCACCCATGACGCTGGCGCGAAGGGTGTCGTGATTTGTCAACAGGTTAATCATGGTAATGCTTTCTGTAGTTGTTCGATGGCGCGCCGGTTGCTGGGTGAGAAGCATCGTGCCGCAGCTTCCAGCATGGAAAGCCAACTATACCGCAGATGTTCGCGTGGTGCGAGGACGATTTGTATTGGATAGGGTAACAGCAGGCTGAAGACATGTTCGGTGTTTTGACTGACGTTCGGTGCATAACGGTAGCGAAATTCCGGATAAATATCGTAGGAATACGACAAATGCCAGTCAGTAAGGTGGAATTGTCTCGCATCGAGGCCTGTTTCCTCTTGCGTTTCGCGCACGGCAGCCTGTATTGGTGTTTCATCGGGCTCAAGGCTTCCGGTCACCGATTGCCACCAACCGGGATGGTCTTTGCGTTCCATCAGCATGACCTGGTCGCGGGTATGGATGACGACGAGCACGGATATCGGGCATTTGTATATTGGCACGCTTCAAACCCCTTGTGTAAAACCCTGTTGCCGCCACGCTTCAAATACGGTGATAGCGACGGCGTTCGATAGATTCAGACTGCGACTGTTTGATAACATGGGCAGGCGCAAGCGTTGATGCATGGCGAATTGTGCCAGAATGTCGGCAGGCAGTCCGCGGGTTTCTGGTCCGAATACCAGTGCGTCCCCTGGTTCAAAGGCGTTGTCATACAGGTTTTTTGTGCCTTTGGTCGTCAAGGCAAATAGACGGGTCGTGTCAAGGCTTGCCAGACAGTCATGCCAGTTGGCGTGGGTTTGGATTCGGGCGTATTCGTGGTAATCTAGCCCGGCGCGACGTAACTGACGGTCATCAAGCGAAAACCCGAGCGGTTGAATCAAGTGCAGTTGATTACCTGTATTGGC
>JAJYGL010000237.1:0-1759 GCA_021790625.1 Pseudomonadota bacterium
TTGCGCGCGTTGTACCGATTGGTTGGCGCGGAGCCTCCGGCAACGCTGGAGGTTCCATTGTCTCATGGCGGCGGGTTGGCAGAAAATGCCGGTACCATGCGGAGAAATGTATGAATGCAATCCCGCCTCGCCATGCTGGTGTGTTGCTGCATCCATCATCACTGCCTTCCGGGCGAGTAGGAGAAGACGCCTTGCGTTGGATAGACTGGCTCGCCGATAGTGGTTTTTCCGTCTGGCAGATGTTGCCGCTGGGCGTTCCTCTGGCGGGGGTGTCACCCTATCAGTGCGCGTCAGCTTTTGCGTTGAATCCCCAATTGTTTCCGGAAGATTTGCCGCCGGTGCGCAAGACGAACCGTGCTTTCCGTCAGTGGTATGCCACGCACGCAGGCTGGGTTGATGATTATGCTTTATTCATGGTCATCAAACAGCGGCACGAATGTCTGCCGTGGTTTGAATGGCCGGAACCCTTGCGGCGACACGATGCCGCCGCGTTGGCGGATTTTCGCCAGCAGAACGAAAAAGCCATAGATAAACAGATTCGTCAGCAGTATCAGCTCTATTTGCACTGGCAGACATTACGCTCCTACGCGCGCGAACGAGGCTTGATCCTGTTCGGAGATATGCCGTTATTTGTGGCGCATGACAGTGCGGACGTGTGGTCGCACCCAGAGTGCTTCTTGCTGGATGAAAAGGGGCAACCAACGCTGGTTGCTGGCGTGCCGCCCGATTATTTTTCGGTTACCGGTCAGCGCTGGGGCAATCCACAGTACGATTGGAATCAATTGCAACAGGAGGGTTTTTCTTGGTGGCAGGACAGGTTACGGTATAATTTCGAATGTTTTGATTGGATGAGACTGGATCATTTTCGCGGACTGGCTGCATCATGGATGATTCCGGTTGATAGTACCACGGCAGTCGATGGGTACTGGCAGACAGTTCCGGGAGAGGCGCTGTTGGCTGCTATTGAAGCGCAATTGGGGCACGTGAAATTGGTCGCGGAAGATTTGGGTGTCATCACACCGGATGTAAACGCTTTGCGTAACAAATTCGATTTGCCCGGCATGAGCGTGTTGCAGTTTGCTTTTGATGCATATGCAGATAATCCCCACAAACCGCAAAATGTGATGGAAGACCGGGTGTTCTACACCGGCACACACGACAACAATACCTCGATGGGTTGGTTTGATAGTCTGGATATGGCGACGCAGGCTGTGGTGCTCGCTGTATTGGGGGTACGAAATCGGGTTGATGTGGTGCCCGCGATGATTGCAACCGTACTAAGCAGCCGAGCCAGACTTGCCATGATACCCATGCAGGATTTATTACAGCTAGGCAGCGAGGCACGCATGAATACTCCGGGAACCGTCGATGGCAATTGGTGCTGGCGGTTTGACTGGACGCAGGTCCCCGATACATTGTCGGTAGAAATGCGGAAAAAATTAAATGAGACAGGACGTATCGGGCATGCATGAAATAACGAGAAAATTACGCGAGGGTCGTCTACATGATCCATTTGCCTTGCTTGGCTGGCATCGTCAAGCTGCTCACTGGTTATTGCGGGTGTGGTTACCCGAGGCGCAGGTAGTCAAATGGCCAGACGGACAATTGTTCGATACCTATGAACAGGATGGATTGTTTCAATGGCAAGGGAAGGAAAAGCCCGCGGCTCATCCATCGCTGCTCTGGCAAGACAAGACCATCGGACATTGGCACGCGTTTATCAGTCCTTACTCGTTCTCACCCCAGCTCGGCGAACTGG
>JAJYGL010000237.1:2367-7604 GCA_021790625.1 Pseudomonadota bacterium
ACGGCCCGATATGGTAGTCCGGATGCTTTGCGCTCGTTTATCGATGCGTGCCATGCTGAACAGATTGGTGTGTTGCTCGATTGGGTGCCGGCGCATTTTCCCCGCGATGATTTCGCGTTGGCGCGGTTTGTCGGTGAACCGGTATACGAACATGCCGACCCTCGTCGTGGAGAGCACAAAGAATGGGGAACACTGGTATTTGACTATGGGCGTCACGAAGTCCGCAATTTTCTGATTGCCAATGCGCTGTACTGGATCCAGGAATTCCATTTTGACGGATTGCGGGTGGACGCGGTTGCATCGATGATTTATCTGGATTATTCCCGCAAGGATGGGGAATGGGCGCCCAACCAGTTTGGTGGCAGGGAAAATCTGGAAGCGTTGGCTTTCTTGCGTGAACTCAATACAGTGATCCATGGCCAGTTTGCTGGTGTGCTGACGATTGCTGAAGAATCAACGGCTTGGCCAATGGTGTCGCGTCCAGTCGAGTTGGGTGGACTGGGTTTTTCCATGAAATGGAATATGGGGTGGATGAATGACAACCTGGTTTATATTGCCCAGGATCCTGTACATCGCAAGTATTATCACAACCAATTAACCTTTAGTCAGATTTACGCGTATACGGAAAACTTTGTGTTGCCTTTGTCTCATGATGAAGTGGTGCACATGAAAGGCAGCTTGCTGGATAAAATGCCCGGCGATTATTGGCAGCGCTTTGCCAATTTGCGCCTGTTCTACGCTTGGCAGTATGCCCATCCGGGCAAGAAGTTGCTGTTCATGGGGGGAGAGTTTGCCCAGTGGAATGAGTGGCGTGTTAGTGGTGCGCTGGACTGGGAACTGGTGGGATTTCCGATTCATGCCGGTGTGATGCGTTTGGTGACGGATTTGAACCGAATATATCGCACGGAAATGGCGCTGCACTGGCATGATTTTGATGCGCAGGGTTTTTCGTGGATTGATTGTCATGACAGCGATCAGTCTGTGTTGAGCCTGATGCGTCGCGCTGGTGATGACATTGTGGTGGTGGTGTTGAATTTTACGCCGGTTCTGCGGGGAAATTACCGTATCGGAGTGCCGCATGCTGGTGAATATGTGGAATTTTTGAATACGGATTCGGAATTTTATGGTGGTAGTAATGTAGGCAATGCCGGATTGTTGGTGAGCGAAGCGATGGCCTGGATGGGTTTTGAGCAATCGCTGGTGTTACAAGTGCCGCCGTTGGGCGCGATATTTCTGAAATTGGCGGTGCATTGACATGGGTGTGCATAGTGTAATACGGGTGCTGTGTGCGGTCAGCGAGGTATATCCGCTCACCAAGACAGGCGGTTTGGGTGATGTCGCCTACAGTTTGCCTCACGCCTTGCACCGGGTTGGCGCAGATGTGCGTCTGGTTTTGCCCGCCTATCGATCCGTGTTGATGCAATTGACGAATATTCGTATCCTCGGTTGGTTGATGCTCGCCGGGGCGGAGCGGGAACATTCGGTGCGTATTCTGGAAACGCGTCCGGAAGGATTTGATTTTCCGGTTTGGCTGGTAGATTGCCCGGTTTTGTTTGACCGTCCGGGCAATCCATACGTTGATGAAGATGATCGCAATTGGCCGGACAACGCTGAGCGGTTTGCCGTGCTGTCCCGTGCCGTAGTTGCCTTGGCACAGGACAGGCTGTCCATTGGGTGGACACCTGATGTCGTGCATGCAAACGATTGGCAAACAGGGCTGGTGCCGGCACTGTTGTCTACTATCCCGCAACGGCCAAAATCGATTTTCACCATTCATAACCTTGCCTATGGCGGACATTTTAGCCAGGAAACGTATCACGCATTAGGTTTGCCTCGTGCGTGGTGGCGGGTGGATGGTATCGAATTTTACGGCGGATTCTCCATGCTGAAAGCTGGCATTGTTTATGCCGATGAAGTGACAACAGTCAGCCCGACATATGCCAGAGAGATTTGTACTGCAGAGTATGGTTGTGGTTTGGAAGGAGTATTGCAGGTATTTCGCCAAAAGTTGCATGGAATTTTGAATGGTATCGATGAGTCTGTGTGGGATCCGCAAACGGATCCGTATTTGTCTGCGCATTATTCGGCAGAACGTCGTCATCCAGGCAAGATATTGAATAAACAGGCGATTCTTCATCATTTCAATATGTTTTGTGACGAGCGATGTTTGCAGGTGCCGCTGATTGGCATGGTCAGTCGTCTGGTAGCGCAAAAAGGAGTGGATTTGGTGCTGGCAGCAATGCCGCACTGGCTGGAACATACCGACGCGCGTTTCGTGGTCGTGGGTAGCGGGCAGGCAGAATACGAGCAGCAGTGGTTGGCGTTGCAGGCGCAACACCCGCAGCGTATCGGGGTTTTTATTGGTTATGACGAGATGCTGGCGCATCTGGTCGAAGCGGGTGCAGACATGTTTCTCATGCCATCGCGTTTTGAACCTTGTGGATTGAATCAGATGTACAGTTTGCGCTATGGCACACCGCCCATTGTGTATCGCACCGGTGGGCTGGCAGACACGGTGTTCGATGCGACTGACGAGCATGTTGCGGCAGGTATTGCGAATGGATTTGTATTTGATGAAATGAGTGTGACAGGATTGCAGGATGCCGTTGCGCGCGCGTTGGCGTGTTATGCGCAACATCGGCGCTGGCAGGCGTTGCAGCGCACCGGAATGAGACAGTCATTTGGCTGGGATCATAGTGCTGCTGCCTATATGGCACTGTATCGTGGATTACCCACTATACGGGAAAAAGTGTGAGGAATTGAAGTGGTCAAGACCGGAAAATACGAAACCATCAACTATCGACCTTATCGTCTGGAGCCTCTGCCTAATGATGCAGCCTCTATTGGCAGTGATTTCAAGCATTATATGTCATATCGCCTGGGACGCTTTCCGGGCTGTGCTTCTATCTATATTTATGAAGCGCTGGCGTACACAATACGGGATCGCTTGATGGGCGATTGGCGTCATACATGGAATTTGCAGTGGAGCCCGGGCGTACGTCGTGTTCAGTATATGTCGATGGAGTTTTTGATTGGCCGGGCTCTGGGCAATCATTTACTGAATATGGGCATCGAAACCGAGGCCGCGCAGGCCATGCTGGATTATAGCTATAAACTGGAAGAAGTGGCCGAGGACGAGTTGGATGCCGGTTTGGGTAACGGCGGTCTTGGCCGTCTGGCGGCGTGCTTCATGGACAGTTGCGCGACCATGGGATTGCCGGTCATGGGATATGGCATCCGTTACGAATATGGCATGTTTCGTCAGTATATCGAAAATGGCTTTCAGAAAGAGGCCGCGGATTTATGGCTGCAAAATGGCAATCCCTGGGAGGTCGAGCGTATCGAATACAGCCAGCTTGTGCATTTTGGCGGACATACCGAGCAATATACCGGTGAGCATGGACATTTGCGCGTGCGCTGGATGAATACCAACGATGTCGTGGCTATTCCGTTCGACATGCCGATTTCCGGCTATCGCAACCACACTGTCAATACGTTGCGCTTGTGGAAAGCTGCCGCAACCGAAGAATTCAATCTGGCAGAATTCAATGCGGGCAGTTATACGGAAGCAGTGCAATCAAAAAATCAGGCTGAAGATATTTCTATGGTGCTGTATCCGAATGACAGCAGCGAGAACGGCAAGGAATTACGTCTGCGGCAACAATATTTTCTTGCCTCCGCTAGTCTGAAAGATGCTTTTCGGGTGTCCATGCGGCATGGCCCTTTTGATTTACAGCGGTTTGCCGAAGAAAACCTGTTTCAGATGAATGATACCCATCCGACTATCGCCGTCGCTGAAATGATGCGGTTGTTGCTGGATATTCAGCATGTCGAATGGGATGCTGCCTGGGCAGCGACGACACGCTGTATGGCGTATACCAATCATACGCTGTTGCCGGAGGCGCTGGAAAGATGGCCGGTTGCCCTGTTTGAGCGCCTGTTGCCCCGTTTGCTGGAAATCATATACGAGATTAATGCCAGATTTTTGAGGACGGTTTCCATGAAGTGGCCGGGTGATACGGAACGCTTGAAGCGTCTGTCTATCATTGAAGAAGGTCCGGTGCGCCATGTGCGCATGGCATGGCTTGCCATCGTGGGCAGTTGTTCGGTGAATGGTGTCGCTGCCCTGCATTCTCGCCTGCTCAGCGAAGGGCTGTTTCACGATTTTTATCAATTGTGGCCAGAAAAATTCAACAATAAAACCAATGGCGTTACACCCAGGCGTTGGGTAGCGCACGCCAATCCGGCGATGACCGCGCTGATTTCCGAGTTCATCGGTGATGGCTGGATAGCGGATTTCAGCCAGATAAGTCAGCTCAAACCTTATGCTGACGCCAAACATGCTTTATTTCATGGGCGATGGAGAGAAATCAAACGTGCCAACAAAGAGCGATTGGCTCGCATGGTGGCGGCGGAATGCGGTGTCGAGTTCAATCCGGATGCGTTATTTGACGTGCAGGTAAAGCGGATTCACGAGTATAAGCGCCAGTTGTTGAACGTGCTGCATATGATTTATCTTTATTTGCGTATCAAGCACGGGAAGACCGAAAACTGGGTCAACCGTTGCATATTGGTCGGGGGCAAGGCTGCGCCTGGCTACCGCATGGCGAAAAAAATCATCAAGCTCGTCAATAATGTGGCGCAGGTGGTGAACGTAGATCCCGATGTTGGCGACAAACTGAAAATCGCCTTTTTGCCAAATTATCGCGTTTCCAGTATGGAAGTGATTGCACCGGCTACGGATTTATCCGAACAGATTTCGACCGCGGGCAAGGAGGCTTCTGGAACTGGTAATATGAAATTCATGATGAACGGCGCAGTGACCATTGGAACATATGATGGTGCCAACATTGAAATTCTGGATGCTGTTGGAAGCGATAATTTCTTTCTGTTCGGTTTGCGTGCTGACGAGATTGATGATTTGCACCATACGTACCGGCCATGGGAGTATCTTGAAAAAGATGAGGAACTGGCGGCAGTGCTGGATTTGCTGCGCAGCGGACACTTCAGCCTGAATGAACCTGGCATTTTTAATGCTGTGCTGGATGCCTTGTTGAGCCCATCCGATCCCTGGATGGTGCTGGCGGATTTTCGTGCGTATGTCGATGCGCAACAGCAAGTGTCCATCGCGTGGCAGGACACCGAACGCTGGACCCGCATGAGTATCTTGAACACCGCCTCCAGCGGTTTCTTTTCCAGCGATCGCACCATACAGGAATACAATCGCGATATCTGGA
>JAJYGL010000095.1:0-9879 GCA_021790625.1 Pseudomonadota bacterium
AGTTGCGGCGGCAGTTCTGCAGAATAGATGGAAGCGTGCGCGTGCGCTCCCGCCATCAGCAGGAGCGGCATCACAAAAAACAGGCTGACCAGATGCTTGAAAATAAAGTTTCTCATAACGAAATGCGATCTCCACCCCTGAAAATGTCTCCTGCCCCGCTAAGGAACCGCTGATCTATTCCTCCATGAGCCGCGTTGCGGCCAAATCGGGAAGATCGCGACGCGCGCGGCGCAGGTCGTAGCCGGGACTACGATGCCAAGCCGCGCAAGGAAGCGAGCACCCGATTTGGCCGCAACCCGCATGGGACGGGGCTTGGCGGGCGAACTGCCGCGTTGTGTCTCTTGTCAAGGAGAATGACCCTTGACTGCGAGCCACGCCTTGCATTTCATCCCGCCAGACCGCCGTCGCGACCATGTGGGAATAGATCAGCGGTTCCATAAGCGGGGCAGGAGAATAACGGGGAATACCCGAAGCCAGAATCCATCTTGATCCCATTTGTGCGCAAGTGGCGATCAGGTATCCATCCGGGTTCCTGACCGTACGATTGCCGGTTATGCTTTTTCCACGAGCATACGGCTGCGCATTTCCAGATGGAGAGCATGGCAGAAATTGGTACAGTAGACCCAATAAACGCCCGGTTTGTCGGCTTTGAAAGAAACCGACTTGGTTTGCTGGGGGTTGACGACAAAATTGATGTCGTATTTGGGGATTGCAAAGCCGTGCGTCAGGTCCTCCACCTTATCGAGATTGGTAAGAATGATCGTAACGTCATCACCCTGTTTGATGGTGAATTCCCGCAATCCGAATGCAGGCGCCTGCGAAGTGAGATGCACAGTCACTTTTTTGCCGGAGCGCACCACGCGGCAATCCTTGGCATCTTTGACAGCGAGCGGATGCTCGTTCAAATCATTGATCTGCTTCGTCCGGATGAGGTCGCGTTTGACGATGATGGCGTCATGCGGCTCCGGATGGGTGGAATGGTCGGCGATCAGGCGCATTTTGTCACCGCGAATATCGATGAGCTGCCCGCTGTCGGGGTGTCTTGGCCCTACCGGCAGAAAGCGGTCCTTGGTGAATTTGTTGTCGGAAATGAAAAATTTGCCATCCACATCTTTCGTCTCGCCCATCGAGGTAAAGCCATGTCCCGGCTGGTAATGCACGTCTATGCGATCCAGTATGGGATCCACTTTGCTATTACCCTTGAACTGGGCTATTGATTTTTCGATATCCCATTTGACGATCTGGCTGTCGAGAAACAAGGTGGTGTACGCGTTGCCTCTGCCGTCAAATCCGGTGTGCAGCGGCCCGAGACCAATTTCCGGTTCGGCTACGACGGTATCGCGAGGATCCTTGAACCCACCATCGAACCACTTGTGAACCAATGCAAGGTCGATCACGGTGGCCGTGGGAGAGAGTTTACCGGCGCAGATGAAATATTTCCCATCCGGCGTCGCGTTGACCCCATGGGGATTTTTCGGAACCGGCACATAACAGGTCAGAGAAGTCTTGGGATCCGGATTCGCTGCCTTGGTGCCATCCACTACGGGTACTTTGGACGTTCCAATGGTGAAATATTTGCCTGCCTTGACTGCCGCTTCGATCCGCGCAATGTTAAAAAACACACAGGCATCCCGTTCGGCCGCCATCATTTCTTCGTAGGTCACGCCATTTTCGGTATTGTACTGATTGGATGCGGCCAGCGTGCCGTCATACGAAGTGGCAATCAGATCGAGGTTGCCATCGATCTTGCATTGCCAGAGCACATCCATGCTCTCCGAACCGACGCAGGTCAGCATGCAATAATATTTTTTCGGATCGTTTTCATCCCTGCCGTCGTTTGGCTGGGGAATGTGGAATTCCTGCCCCAGAAACACGCGGGTCGTGTAATTGATCTTCGGATCGACCGGATCGCGTTTGTCAGGAAAGATGCCGTGCGTGCCCTGTACGTTCGGAATTTCGACAATCTTGTCGCAGACCATATAATCCAGACGGATCCGCGCCATGCGGCCATGTATTTTGTCGTTCACGAACAAGTATTTGCCATTGTATGTACCATCCGTGTAGGAGCCGTGGACATGGTGGGTATCCCCAGTCTTGTATTTCGGGCTACCGTCCGGATGTGTGCCCATGATCGCTTTGGATTCATTGGTGATTCCCCAGCCGCTTTCACAGTCGATGTTGAACACCGGAATGCGTTTGAGAGTACGGCCGGATGGCAGTGCGTAGACGCGTACTTCGCCGGAATGGCCGCCGCTGGAAAATTCGTAGTATTCATCCAGCTGACCGGGCGGGACTTCGAATTCGCCATATGTTACGGCGGACGATGCGCTGGCGGTTGATCCGCCGGTTTTCCCGGCGCCAGTCAATGCGGCGCTTTTTTCTTCGTTTTTGCACGAGGTCAATCCAACAGACAGGCCGGCTCCGGCAAGTCCGACCAGTGCGGCGGTATTCAAGAATTTGCGTCTGCTTACATCCTGGAGATTGGGTGTTTCTTTGCTTGTTTCATCATTGGAAGTCATTATTATTCCCCTGGGTTGAAAATCCGATTTAAGAAACCCCTGCACGACTGGGTCGATCGGGTTGGCCTGCAACACATGGCCGCCGTGTCAATTTGTTGCTGCGTCAATTTGTCGCGGCAGCCTGTGCGGTATAATAATACTTATGTATCCTGTATTCCTTGATATAGCTCAAGAATAACAAGAAAGCCGGATCATGATGCGGGTCGCCCCGCGCCAGATCAATATGCCCGCAGGCGTTCGATATCCAGGATCGTGACACATTTTCCTTCCATGCGGATCAAACCGTCGGCACTGAGGTCATGCAGAATACGGGAAAAGGTTTCCGGTGAAATGTTCAGGAGCGAAGCGATCGTCATCTTATTTGCCGGGAACTGAAAATGCAGGCTGTTTTTTTCCAGACAGTGTTCCTGTTCTTTGCGCAGCAGGTAGCCAATTACGCGCTGCGTGCAGGAATGCAAGGAATACGCCTCCACATCCCGCACCAAGGTATGCAGTCGCATGCTTAATCCGGCCAGCATCCTGCGGGCAAATTCCGGGTTGCGTTCAATCTCGTTGAATACGGCTGCCTTGCCGACATGAAGCAAGACCGAATCAACCAATGCCTGCGATGACAGCAGGTACGGTTTTTCCAGAAACATGGTGGCCTCGCCGAAGCTGCTGCCCGGTTCGAACAGCTGCACCACTTTTTCCATTCCCTGATGCGATGTAAAGGCCAGTTTGATCTGACCATGCACCACGATATAGAAGCCATCCGATATGTCTCCATTGTGAAAAACGGTCTCGCCGCGAGCCATCCGCACCAACCGAGAGCCCAGCGTGATGCGCTGTATCCCTTCCGTCTGCATCGCGCTGAACAGAGGAATATTTTTCAGCAGGAAATGTATCTTCGAATGGTTCGTGGTCGCCTCCCTGATGGCGCCCTTGCCAACAAGACGGAACTGGCAAAGCCGATCCCGTCTTGTTGGCTGGGCGGGTTTGTGCGTCAGGCCTGTACGCCATGACGCGCCAGATCAAAAAATCTGTCCCGGTTTTATTGTGCGAGCACCCATCTGGCCATCGCTTCCGCATCGGCTTTCGATAGCTTCGGGTGTGCGGTCATCGGTGCACCGCCCGTTTCTTTGTTCCAGTTGCCGTTTCCGCCCTTGATGATTTTTTCGGCGAGTGTGTTGACCGTAGCGGCAGAGGCCTGGGCGCCATGATAGTGTGCGGCGACCTCTTTGTATGCTGGACCAATCACCTGATGATCGACCGAATGGCAAGTGAAACAGTCACTTCTCGCCATGGCGCTTTTTACTTTCGGATCCCCGGCAGCGTGGGTCAGGCCGGATAATGAGAGCAGGGTCGCCGCCAAAGTCACAGTGGTTGCGACAAGATGTTTTGACTTCATAGAGATCTCCATAGGTACAAAAATGATATCGATAAGGCACAGCAAGGCCATCTGTTCCAGCCTTTCATAAAAAATAAAAAAGGTCGCAACCAGCTTGCTGACAAAATGTATCACGCAGGTTTATTTTCGTCCTTGATCTGCATCAAGTCTCTGACTCGAGCTTTTGTTCCTGTCTTTTGTTCCTGGCTTCTGCCCACGTCGCGCTTGGGTTAGAATCGCAGTTCAATGTCGCTGAAACCTTTTTTGACCATACCGCTGGAACTGCTGCGTTGCGTCTCTTGTCAAGGAGAATAACCCTTGACTGCAAGCCACGCCTTGCATTTCATCCCGCCAGGCCGCCGTCGCGGCCATGTGGGAATAGATCAGCGCTTCCCTAAGCAAAAAAACATAGGAGTATGCAATGTATACCTGGAATATTGGGAAAGTGGTTGAATACAAGCATTGGAACAAAACGTTGCATTCACTATATGTTGAATCTGACATCGAGCCATTTGAGGCCGGGCAGTTCGTGAAGGCTGCGCTGGAAATTAATGGCGAGGTGATAGGACGGCCCTATTCCTTGGTAAATCCGCCCGATAGCCGGCCATTGGAATTCTACTACATTGAAGTGCCAGGCGGCTTGTTGACTTCCCATCTAGTCAAGCTCGGATATGGTGATGAAATTCTGGTTGCGCCGCGTGCCCACGGCTTCATGATACTTGATGAAGTACCTCGGGCAAAGCATCTGTGGCTGATGGCTACTGGCACAGGTGTCGGACCTTTTCTCTCAATCCTGGCTACTGACAAATCCTGGCAGCGCTTCGAGCGAGTGGTGCTGGTATATGCCGTGCGAACCTTATCCGACCTAAGCTACCAGGAGTGCATCTCGCAAATTTTAGTAAAACACCCGGGACAATTTACTTTTATTCCATTTCTCAGCCGCGAACCTGCAAATTTCGCACTGTCCGGTCGCATCCCGCAGGCAATTATCGACGGCCGACTGGAAGCGCATGCCGGCATAAAAATCAGTATAGAAAACAGTCAAATCATGCTCTGTGGCAATCCGCAAATGATAAAAGACACAACCAATGCGCTGATTGAGCGCGGCTTGAAAAAACATCACCGCTTTAGTGCTGGCCAAATCACGACTGAAAATTACTGGTAAGGGCAGAAAAGGGTTTGGGCGATTTCGTACAGCCAATCAGTAGTGTCAGCGACTTTGTCTAGACGGCAAGATAACGACTCGATTTAGGAATGGGACCGCTGATCTATCCTCCATGAGCCGCGTTGCGGGTCAAATCGAGAGGATCGCGACGCGTGCGGCGCATGTGGGAATAGATCAGCGGTTCCCTAAGTATTCCCACAAGGCTCGTGTCGCCTGCACCTCACCCACCACGCGTGCCTTATCCACCAGCGCATGATGCACATCCTGCAAACGCTGTTCATGCTGCCATTGCCAGTAATGCAACCAGGCGGTCGCGACGGGCATGGCCAGATTCTCCGGCACCAACTCCCTTTCGCTCGCACACCAGAGTAACGCGGGCACGCCGATATTTTCCGCCATTTCCGGCACCTGTCTGGCATACGCCAACACCAGAAATTGCACCATGAATTCCACATCAACCATACCACCGACACTATATTTAAGGTCAAAATTCTCCTGTGGATCGGGGTGCGCAGCATAAATTTTCTGCCGCATGGCGACAATCTCCTGCCACAGCGCAGCCCTATCGCGCTGCACTTGCAATATTTCTTCACGCAGCGCCGAAAATTGTTGCCCGATTGCGGCATCGCCCGCAACAAATCTGGCCCGGGTCAACGCCTGATGCTCCCATACCCACGCATGATGGCGCTGATAATCCGCGAACGCCGTCATCTGACTGACCAACAAACCCGACGCCCCATCGGGACGCAAGCGCAAATCGGTATCATACAAGATACCTGCCGGCGTCAGACTGGTAAGCCATGTGACGATACGCTGTGCCAATCGGGCGTAGATGAGCCCGGCATCCGGATGTTCGTCCTCATACAAAAATACCATGTCCAGATCCGACGCGTAACCCAACTCCCGGCTGCCCAACTTGCCATAGCCAATGATAGCGAAACGTGGTGTGGATCGATGACGATCCCGCACGCCCGCCCATGCCAGGGGCAACACCGCCTGCAACAGAATTTCCGCCAATCTGGTCAGAGATTGCGCCAGATCGGGCAATGCCACGCCAACCAGCACTTCTTGCGCCAGCAAGTGAAATGTCTGCTGTTGGCGGGCATGACGCAACGTGTCCATCTGCCGCTCGGTATCCTGATGAAAAGACATTAACTGCACATCCAGCGCCTGTTGAAATGCCGCCCAGTCCGGCTTGACCAACAAGAGACGGACATCCAGCAATTCATCCAGCAAAATCGGATTTTTCGCCAGATAGCGTGCCGCCCACTGACTGGCAGCACAAATCTCCGCCAATTGTGACAATGCACGGGGATACTCTTCCAGCAATGCCATATACGCCACGCGACCGCCAATGGCTTCCAGAATATCAAGCAAGCGAAACAACGTTGTTTCATCGGCAAAGTGAGCCGCCAATTCAATCGCCAACGCCGCCAAGCGATCGTAACGCTCGCGATGTTGTTCCAGCAAACGCAAATAACGCTGACTCCGCCGCACAGCACGTAACCGATCCAGCACAACCACCGGTCTGGCATACCCCCATTGCGCCAATTCATGACCAGCGGTCTCGTCGTCTACCACACCCAGCCACACTGGCATAGCCACACGCTCGCGCAATGGCTCGGCAGGTGACAGAAATACGCCATCAAATGCCTGCGACACTTCTCTGCGATGCTTGTTTAATACCAGATTTAACGCAGCTTCATCGACGAACCCCATACTGGCGGCCAAACGCAGGCGATCATCTTCAGACGACGGTAACGCTTGGGTCTGTGCGTCATCCAGATATTGCAGACGATGCTCCAACTTGCGCAGAAAAGCATACGCCGCCAACAATCTGTCAACCAACTCAACATCCAGCAAGCCTCGTTGCGCCAATAATGCCAGCGTCTCCCGTGTCCCTCGCAATTGCAGCGCAACATCACGCCCACCCCGAATCAGCTGAAACACCTGTGCGACAAATTCGATTTCACGAATCCCGCCCGGCCCCAGTTTGATATTATCAATCCGGTCACGCCGAATAACCTCGCGCCGAATCTGAGCATGCAAGCCCCGCATGGCGTCCAGTGCACCATAATCCAGATATTTACGAAACACGAACGGCCGCACAATGGCCGCCAGTTCACGATGACAGCATCCGGTCAGTGCACGTGCCTTGGTCCAGGCATAACGCTCCCACTCACGACCATGTCCCTGCAAATAGTCTTCCAGCGCCGAAAAGCCCATGGCCAGCGGACCAGACTCTCCCCATGGACGCAAGCGCGTATCCACGCGAAACACAAACCCATTTTCATCCGCCGATGACAATGCCCGCCCCAAACGCTGCCCCAACAACACAAAGAACTGATGATGCGTGACCGGACGTGCGCCATCTGTCTCGCCTTCCTCCGGATAGAGGTACACCAAATCAATGTCGGACGATACATTCAACTCGCCACCACCGAGCTTGCCCATCCCCACCACGACCATCTGCATGATCGAGCCATCCGCATGATGCGGATGACCGTGTAACGCAGACAGCCACTGCCCATGCCATGTCAGCGCACGGTTTAATGCCACCTCGGCAAGTTCCGTACACACCCGCATCACCTCATCCAGATTCGCCCATCCAGCCAGATCGCGCACCAGCAGTTGCCCGATGACCAACTGGCGCAAGCGACGCAACGCAAGATGCAGACTGCGTTCATCCGTCACATCCGCTTCATCGAGCCATGCTTCCAGCGCTTGTCGTGTCCAGGCCCGCGACAACAAAGGCATCAACTGCCCGCCAAACCCCGCATCCGCATCGTGAATACGCTGAAAATAACGGGAAAACCGATAGGCTGCGGCGATTGCATCGTCAATTGACGATGGTTCAGGTGTGATGGAAATGGTGCTATCGTGACGCATTGTTTACCTCAGCAGATTCAAACGCCCTGTGCGCCAACATCTCCCGAAAAACTCCGGGCCAGTCATGAGATATGATATACGGAAAACAATGCTGGCAGACAATCTGTACATCGTCATGTTTCTGCAATATATCTCAAGTAGAATGTGAATGCTGAAATGAGTCGAGCCTTGTGTTCAAAGCGTGTCAAAAACGTGTCAAATACGTTGATGACCGACATCACCAAATCATATTGAACCATGCCGACTTGGGAAACAAAGTGAAACCAGTTATAAAGACCGCAACGGAAACTCGTTGTTAAATATCAGCCGTTCGATTGATAAATATGGAGAAATGCATGTCTATAAAAAATCTTGTCACCCGCACCCTGCTTGCCGCATTAATGCTCAGCGCCGGAATTGCCAGCGCCGGAGAAATGACTGGCGCCGGCTCGACATTCGCCTACCCGATTTATGCCAAATGGGCCGAAGCATACAAAGCCAGTAGCGGCGTCAGCCTGAACTATCAATCAATCGGGTCTGGTGGCGGCATCAAACAGATCGAAAACAATACGGTCAATTTTGGTGCTTCGGACATGCCGCTGAAGCCTGAAGTGCTGAAACAAAATGGTTTGATGCAGTTTCCTACCGTCATCGGTGGTGTGGTTCCCGTTGTTAATGTTCCTGGCGTACAGGCCGGAAAACTGCATCTGAACGGCAAAGTGCTGGCCGACATCTACATGGGCAAGGTCATCACCTGGAACAACCCGGAAATTGAAGCACTGAATCGCGGCATGCATCTGCCATCCACCCATATCACCGTTGTTCACCGCTCTGACGGTTCTGGCACTACTTTCATTTTTGCCAGCTATCTGTCAAAAGTCAGCCCGGAATGGGCGAAAAAAGTCGGTGTTGATACCTCCATCCCATGGCCTGCCGGCGTAGGCGGCAAGGGCAATGAAGGCGTGGCGTCCTTTGTACAACGCATCAAAGGGTCGATTGGCTATGTAGAATACGCCTATGCCAAACAAAACAAAATGGCGTATGTTTTGATGCAAAACCGCGAAGGTCAATATGTCCCTCCGTTTGCCGCCAACATCCAAGCTGCTGCTGCCGGTACCGATTGGTCGAAAATACCTGATTTTTATGAAATGCTGACCAACGAACCCGGCAAAATGAGCTGGCCTATCACGGGCGCCACGTTCATTCTCATGCACACCACGCAAGATCACCCCGAAAATGGCAAGATTGTGCTGAAATTCTTCGACTGGGGATTCAACAAAGGCGGCAAACTGGCTGAAGATCTGGACTATGTGCCATTGCCAAAAACCGTCACTGATCTGATCGAAAAAGATTGGTCTGAAAAAATTCACGACGCCAGCGGCAAAGCAATCTGGTAAAATCTAACACCATTTTGTAGCGTTTCACACCACGACGACAGATATCCCTGCCGTCGTGGCGTAAAACACAAACCCGGTCAGGAAAACATGACTTCCACGTCAAACCAAACCTCATCGCACGACACGCGCATGCAACGCTTCGCCATACAAGACAAAATCTTTGTTAGCCTGGCACAACTCTTTGCTTTTATTGTCTTTGCCCTGTTATTCGGCATTCTGATATCGCTGATCATTGGCAGTTTGCCCAGCATTCATAAATTTGGCTTCGGTTTTATCACCGGCACCGCGTGGGATCCCGTTACCGAAAAATTCGGTGGTCTGGTACCTATCGTCGGCACACTGGTTACCTCGTTTATCGCCTTGCTGATCGGTGTACCCATCAGTTTTGGTATCGCACTATTTTTGACCGAGCTGTCACCCAATTGGCTCAAACGTCCACTGGGAATTGCCATCGAATTGCTCGCGGGCATCCCCAGCATCATCTATGGCATGTGGGGACTGTTTGTTTTCGCACCCTTTTTTGGCGACCATATTGAACAATGGCTTATCGACAACCTCGGCAAC
>JAJYGL010000095.1:10614-32929 GCA_021790625.1 Pseudomonadota bacterium
TTGGCACAATGATTGGCACACCGGTTGGCATCATGGCTGGCACCTATCTGGCCGAATTCGGCCAGCGCGGCTGGCTGGCGCCCATCACACGCTTTCTGAACGACATTCTCCTCTCTGCACCATCCATCATCGTTGGTCTGTTCATTTACGAAATTTATGTCATGCGTGTCCACCATTTTTCTGGTTGGGCGGGCTCATTTGCCCTGTCATTGCTGGTCATTCCCGTGGTAGTGCGCACGACGGAAGACATGCTGAGGCTTATCCCGGACACGCTGCGCGAAGCCGCAGCTGCACTCGGCGCGCCTCGCTGGATGGTCGTCACCATGATCACTTGGCGTGCGGCACGGGCCGGCATGATTACCGGCATATTGCTGGCCATCGCCCGCATCAGCGGAGAAACTGCACCCCTGCTGTTTACCGCGCTGAACAACCAGTTTTACAGCAACAACATGAACGCCCCCATGGCGAATCTGCCCGTCGTCATTTTCCAGATGGCCATGAGTCCTTATGATGATTGGCACAACCTTGCCTGGGCTGGCGCATTGCTTACCACCAGCCTGGTATTGATACTTAGCATCAGCGCGCGCATTTTATTCAAAAAAGAACAGTGACCCATCATCCAGCGAGAGCCTCATGGAAACCAATATCAAATTCAGCCTGCGCAAGCTCGATTTTTACTACGGCAAAAATCACGCGCTCAAAGACATCAACCTTGATATCCCGGTCAATCAAGTCACGGCATTCATCGGCCCTTCTGGTTGCGGCAAATCCACCCTGTTGCGCACCTTGAACCGCATGTACGATCTTTACCCAGGACAGCGGGCAGAAGGGCAAATTCTGCTTGATGACGTTGATATTCTGGACAAGAAAACCGACCTCAATACCTTGCGTGCCCGGGTCGGGATGGTTTTTCAAAAACCAACCCCATTCCCGATGTCCATTTTCGACAACATCGCTTTTGGCATCAAGTTATATGAAAAAGTCTCGCGCGCAGAACTCCACGACCGAGTCGAATGGGCACTCAAAAAAGCAGCATTATGGAATGAAGTCAAAGACAAACTCAGCCAAAGTGGCTACAGCCTGTCTGGTGGACAACAACAACGGTTGTGCATTGCTCGAGGCATCGCCGTCAAGCCAGAAGTATTGCTCCTTGACGAGCCTGCCTCCGCCCTTGACCCGATTTCGACCGCCCGTATCGAAGAACTCATTCACGAACTAAAAGCCGAGTACACCATCGCCATTGTGACACACAGCATGCAGCAGGCCGCTCGCGTATCAGATTTCACCGCCTACATGTACCTGGGCGAGATGATGGAATTTGGTCGCACCGATGTCATTTTCACCAATCCAAGCAAAAAAGAAACCGAAGATTACATTACCGGGAAATTCGGTTAATCCGTTTTTCCTCGCGGTCAGTCCCTAAAAACCGCATCATGCCAGCGCTATCTCTTTGATGACGGATACAATCTCCTCGGCATGTCGTCGCGCTTGTGCGCCATCAGAACTTTCGATCATTACCCGAACCAGCGGCTCGGTTCCTGACGAGCGCAACACCACCCGGCCGTTCACACCCAGTTCCTTTTCTACCCGTTCGACCGCGTGCTGTATGTTGCCATGCCGCAAGTCTACTGGTGTTGCCACACGTACGTTAAGCAGACATTGTGGATACATGTGCAAATCTGCCGTATATCCCGCCAGCGTCTGACCGGTTTCGCGCAGCGCACGCAATACCTGCAAGGCAGCGATGATACCGTCTCCAGTGGTGTGCTTCTGCAAACACAAAATATGCCCGGAAGACTCTCCACCCAGATACCAGCCGTGTTCATTCAGCAATTCCAGCACATACCGGTCACCCACCTTGGCGCGCACAAACGGAATCGACAAGCGCTCCAACGCATGCTGCAAACCCAGATTGCTCATCAGTGTTCCCACCACGCCGCCTTTCAATCTGCCAAGCGATTGGCGGAATCTGGCGATGATGTACAACAACTGATCACCGTCAAAAATGCGGCCATCAGCGTCGGCCATCATGACCCGGTCGCCATCTCCATCCAACGCCACGCCGAAATCAGCGCGATGCTGACGAACGGCGGCGCTCATGGTTGCGGTATATGTCGCGCCACATTCACGATTGATATTGGTGCCATCCGGCGTATTGCCAACGGGAATGACTTCGGCACCCAGTTCATGGAATACCTGCGGCGCAATGTGATACGAAGCGCCGTTTGCGCAATCCACCACAATTTTCAGGCCACGCAAATCCTGTTCAAACGGGAAACTGCTTTTGCAAAATTCAGTATACCGCGCTGCCGCATCATCGATGCGCTTGACGCGCCCCAATTCCGCTGGTGGAAACATCACCATTTCACGCGCCAATTCCTGCTCGACAGCCAATTCTGTTTCGTCTTCCAGTTTTTCGCCCGTAGCAGAAAAAAACTTGATACCGTTATCTTCAAACGGGTTGTGTGAAGCGGAAATGACGATACCCGCCTGCAAACGCAATGCCCGCGTCAAATATGCAACCGCTGGCGTCGGCATCGGCCCCACCAACCGCACATGTACCCCCGCCGCGCACAAACCCGCTTGCAGGGCAGCCTCAAGCATATAACCAGATAACCGGGTGTCCTTGCCAATCAAGACCACCGGATGCGCCACACCGGCGGGCAATGTCTGCGCATTGCGCGCCAACACCTTGCCCGCCGCATACCCCAAACGCAACACAAAGTCTGGGGTGATGGGAAATTCGCCCACTCTGCCGCGTATCCCGTCTGTACCGAAGTATTTTCTGCTCATTGACTTTCCTCTATTGCTCGATACATAACCAGCGCATCCCGGCAGGCACGCACATGATGCACACGAAAAATCCGCACGCCCTGATTATACGCATAAAGATTGGTAGCAATCGTCGCCCATTCACGTTCATCAACGGCACGACCGGTCACATTGCCCAGAAAGCGTTTTCTGGAAACACCCAATAAAATAGGCAACTGCAGCGCCTGTAACTGACTGATATGTTTGATTAATGACAAATTTCCTTGTGTTGATTTGCCAAAACCGATACCTGGATCAACCAATAAGGCCTGTCGCGCGATACCTGCCGCCAGCGCCTTGTCAAGGCGCTGCTGCAAATACATATGCACTTCAGCCACGACATCATCATAATCCACTTGCTGCTGCATCGATTGTGGGTTGCCGCGCATATGCATCAAGCACGCGGCAGCGCCAGATTGCGCCACAACTTCAGCGGCTCCCGGAGCTTCAAGCGCCTGAATATCATTGATCATATCCGCACCAACCTGTAACACTGCCTGCATGACTTCCGTGCGACGGGTATCCACAGAAATCACTGTTTTTTTGTCATGCAACACACCTGCCAACGCTTCCACCACAGGAAGCACCCGCGCCAATTCTTCCTGCACCGATACCTGTTGTGCGCCCGGGCGGGTAGACTCTCCACCGATATCCAATATATCGGCGCCATCTTCAATCAAGGTTAGCGCATGGTCAATCACAGCGTTCAAACCAGGAAACTTTCCACCATCGGAAAATGAGTCTGGCGTCACATTCAAAATCCCCATCACACGGGGAAAGTGCAAATCCAGTGTTTTTTTTCGGCATTGCAACAGCATGAACGTTCTTTCAAAAACAACAAACGGGCAAGAGCCCGTTTGTTTTATCCATCACAAATGTGTCTTTCTCAAACTGCAGGCGTCACGGTTGGCGCCGCCTTGGGTGGTGTTGTGCCGCTACTGCCGCCCACAGGATTACCCGCACCGCTTACTGGTTTTGGCGGACGAGGCGGCTGCCCTGACATGATATCCTTGATCTGGTCAGCATCGATTGTTTCCCACTCCAGCAAGGCATGCGCCATGGCTTCCACTTTGTCACGATGGTCTTCCAGCAATTTACGTGCAAGCGCATACTGTTCATCGATGATGCGGCGAATTTCTGCGTCCACTTTTTGCATGGTCGCCTCGGACACGTTTTTATGCGTTGTCACGCTACGCCCCAGAAAGATCTCGCCATCATTTTCGCCATATACCATCGGGCCCAATGCCTGAGACATCCCCCATTGTGTCACCATGCTGCGCGCCATACCGGTTGCCCGTTCAAAATCATTGGACGCGCCAGTGGTCATATGACCCATGAACACTTCTTCTGCAATCCGTCCACCAAACAACACGGAAATATTTTGCAGCAATTGCTCCCTGTCCATACTGTACCGGTCTTCAGTCGGCAATTGCATGGTCAACCCTAGCGCGCGACCACGCGGAATAATTGTCACCTTATGCACAGGATCGGTTTTGTCGAGCAAATATGCCACCACAGCATGCCCAGCCTCATGGTATGCCGTATTACGACGCTCGTCTTCAGGCATGACCAGATTTTTACGCTCGGCACCCATCATAATCTTGTCTTTGGCGCGTTCAAAATCGTCCATGTCCACCAGACGTTTGTTGGAACGGGCAGCGAATAATGCCGCTTCATTCACAAGATTCGCCAGATCAGCGCCCGAAAAGCCCGGCGTACCCCGTGCCAGAATATCGGCGCGCACATCGGGAGCGCTTGGTATTTTACGCATGTGCACCAATAAAATTTGCTCGCGCCCACGAATATCGGGTAAAGGCACCACCACCTGGCGGTCAAAACGGCCAGGGCGTAACAAGGCGGGATCCAGCACATCCGGACGGTTGGTAGCAGCAATCACAATCACCCCGACCGACCCTTCAAAGCCGTCCATCTCGACCAGCAATTGATTCAGTGTCTGTTCGCGTTCGTCGTTACCCCCACCCATGCCAGCACCACGCTGACGGCCTACTGCATCGATTTCATCGATAAAAATGATGCAAGGCGCATGCTTCTTGGCCTGCTCAAACATGTCACGCACGCGGGCTGCTCCCACGCCCACAAACATTTCCACGAAATCCGAACCAGAAATACTGAAAAACGGCACTTTTGCCTCACCGGCAATCGCCTTGGCCAACAAGGTTTTGCCGGTGCCAGGACTGCCTGCCATCAGCACACCCCGGGGCACTCGTCCACCAAGCTTCTGAAATTTGGCTGGTTCGCGCAGGAAGTCAACCAGTTCCGACACTTCTTCCTTGGCTTCGTCACAGCCGGCGACATCGGCAAACGTCACCTGATTGGTCGATTCGTCCAGCATCCGCGCCTTGCTCTTGCCAAACGAAAACGCGCCTCCTTTACCACCGCCCTGCATTTGCCGCATGATGAAAAACCACACACCAATGAACAGCAACATGGGAAACCAGGAAATAAAGATATTCATCAGGAATGAAGGCTCTTCCTCGGGACGTGCCTCTACCGTCACCCCGCCTTTGAGCAAATCCGACACCATCCATGGGTCAGATGGCGCATACGTCGTAAACCGATGTCCGTCGGTACGGATACCTTTGATGGAATGGTTCTCGATGACCACTTTGGCCACTTGTCCCTGTTTCACCTGATCCAGAAACTGCGAGTAATCAACCTGTGCCTGACTGGGTTGGTGATTATTGAACTGATTGAACACCGTCATCAGCACCAGAATCACGACCAGCCAGATCGCTATATTTTTAAACATGCCATTCATAACTACGCTCCGGTCAAGCGAAAACGCCCGCGTTCTGATTTTAAACCCAAATGACGAACATTACCAATTATCTACGCAACATTTTACCCAATAGATACACTTCGCTGCTGCGGTCGCGCGAAGCTTTCGGTTTCCGGCTAAGCACCTGCTCAAAGACACCGCGCATGGCCACCAGATATTCCGGAAAACCAACACCCTGAAACACTTTGACCAGAAAACTGCCGTCGGGTTTCAACCACTCCTTGGCAAAATCCAGTGCCAACTCGCACAAATAGAGACTCCGCGCCTGATCGACGCTGGATACGCCACTGATATTGGGCGCCATATCACTCATTACAAGGTCTAGTTGCTGATTTTTCAATGTTGCACTCAAGGCATCGAGCGTCACCTGCTCGGTAAAATCGCCTTGTATGAACTGCACACCCGGAATCGGCGCCATTGGCAGAATATCCAGCGCGACAAGATGCGCCCCCATTTTCTGGGCGTACTGTGACCATGCGCCCGGAGCAGAACCCAGATCGGCCACCCAGGAACCCCGCCGAATGAGGTGATCTTTTTGGTTGATCTCTTCGAGTTTGAATGCCGCACGGGAACGATAGCCTTGCGCCTTGGCCTGCTTCACCCAGGAGTCATTCACATGCTCCATCATCCAAGCTTTACTGGTCTTGGCAGGTTTCATGCGCACAACCGATCATGCGTCATGATTTCAAAAACAGCATCGCCATTTTATTCTCTGGACACCAAAACAACTCCCAACAGGCATTCAATCACGTACACAATGCTGGAGATACCATGCCAACGGGCAAAACGATCCGCAAAGGCGCTCTGCATGACCGCCTTCGGCCACGCCTGCGCTTTCAGCCCTTCAATGACCGGCTGAATACCGAAATAACTGCCTAGCGTCAACAACAGCATGCACAACACCACCCAGAAAAATACGCTCCGCAACGCACCCGCGCCTTCGCGCGCCGTGCGGTATATCAGCAAGTAAAACCCAACCGCCATGCCCACCCAATTCATGATGGTGAACAAAGAGCCAGCCACATTACCTGCCAACTGGCGATCGGTCAATTTTTGAAACAGCACCCACGCCACAGCCGCGATTGCCCACAAACCTCCAACCCATGCGGTAAGCGCAATCTTGGCCAGGATATCGGGAAAACGGTGCATGGACACGCTCACAATGGGTAAATGAAAGGGGACAAACTCAAATATAACGCACATCCAGCACTTCGTACTGACGAACACCGCTTGGTGCCATCACATCCGCCGTATCTCCCGCATGCTTACCAATCAGCGCCCGGGCAATCGGCGAACTGATGGAGATTTTTGCCTGTTTGATATCCGCCTCGTCATCCCCGACAATCTGATAAGTCACGGTATCACCACTGTCCATATCTTCCAGTTCAACGGTGGCACCAAACACGATACGACCTTCGGCCTCAATGATCGCCGGATCAATAATCTGTGCTGTTGACAGCTTGGCCTCCAACTCGGCGATACGTCCTTCGATAAAGCCCTGTTTTTCCTTGGCCGCATCGTACTCTGCGTTTTCAGACAAATCGCCCTGCGCACGCGCTTCGGCAATTGCGGTAATCACCGATGGACGTTCGATAGTTTTCAGACGATGTAACTCATCGCGCAACTGTTGCGCGCCCAACACCGTCAATGGGACTTTAACGATTGTATTCATGTCACACTTTCCCGGGCATGCAAACGCCCATGCAATTGCTGTATATCATAAATATTCAACTCGCGCATTGCCCGCATGCCAATACAGGCAGCACGCGCACCTTCCAGTGTCGTGTAATACGTCACTCGTTGCGCCAAAGCAACCCGGCGAATTTCCACCGAGTCGCGTACAGCGCGTTTATCGTCCACCACGTTCACAATCAGGCTGATTTCATTGTTCTTGATCATATCCACAATGTGCGGGCGACCTTCTGCCACTTTGTTGACCACATTGACGGACAAACCACCTGCCTGCAAAGCAGCAGCCGTACCACGGGTCGCCACCAGCACGAATCCAAGCCGAACCAATTCCGCACCAATGTCGACAATCTTGCTTTTATCCACATGACGCACACTCAAAAATGCCTGCCCACCGTGCGGCAGTTTCACACCTGCGGCCAACTGTGATTTGACAAAGGCTTCGGCAAAACTTTCCCCGATACCCATCACCTCGCCGGTAGATTTCATTTCCGGCCCTAGCAAAGTATCGACGCCCTGAAATTTGACAAAAGGAAACACAGCCTCCTTGACCGAATAATACGGTGGAATAACCTCGCCCCGCACACCCTGGCTTTCCAGCGACATGCCGACCATGCACCGCGCCGCGACCTTGGCCAGCGCCACACCAGTGGCTTTGGACACAAACGGCACCGTACGCGATGCGCGCGGATTAACCTCCAGCACGTACACCACCCCATTTTGCAGGGCAAACTGCACATTCATCAAACCAACCACATTCAGTGCCCGCGCCATGGCCACCGTTTGACGCCGAATTTCATCCTGGATCGTCACGGACAGACTATAGGGTGGTAACGAACAGGCAGAATCACCAGAATGAACACCGGCCTGTTCAATATGTTCCATGATACCGCCGATGACGACCGCTTTGCCATCCGAAACCGCATCGACATCCACTTCCACCGCGTCATTCAAAAACCGGTCAAGCAATACCGGCGAATCATTGGAAACTTTGACAGCTTCACGCATATAACGCTGCAAATCTTCTTCTACGCGCACGATTTCCATGGCACGACCGCCCAGTACATAAGACGGGCGCACGACCAATGGATAGCCAATTTCGGCCGCAAGGTTCAATGCTTCATCCGCCGATCGCGCCGTCCGGTTGGCGGGTTGCCGCAATCCCAACGTGTGCAACATCTTCTGAAAACGTTCGCGATCCTCCGCGCAATCAATCATGTCCGGTGTCGTACCGATGATAGGCGCCCCGCACGACTGTAAATCACGCGCCAATTTCAATGGCGTCTGTCCACCATACTGCACAATCACGCCTTCCGGCTTTTCGATGCGCACAATTTCCAGCACATCTTCCAACGTTAACGGCTCAAAATACAAACGGTCTGAAATATCATAATCCGTTGACACAGTCTCTGGATTGCAATTGACCATGATAGTTTCGTAACCGTCCTCGCGCAAGGCCAACGCTGCATGCACACAACAGTAATCGAATTCGATACCTTGCCCGATACGGTTCGGGCCACCGCCCAACACCATGATTTTGCGTCGCTTTGATGGCGCAGCCTCACATTCTTCCTCATACGTCGAATACATGTATGCCGTGTGCGATGCAAACTCTGCCGCACAGGTATCCACACGTTTATACACCGGATGAATGCCTTGCACCCAACGCCGTTGCCGCACGGCATGTTTATCGGTTCCCAACAGTCGGGCCAGTCGCTGGTCAGAAAATCCATCGCGCTTCAACTGGTACATCTCGTCTGCGCCCAGACTGTCAAGCTGGCGTCCCTGCAAAGACTGTTCGCTTTTCACCAGGGCTTCGATCTGCGCCAGAAACCATGGGTCAATATGCGTAAAATCATGCACCTCTGCCATACTCATGCCAACACGGAAGGCATCGGCAACATACCAGAGCCGCTCAGGCCCGGGATTACCGATTTCAGCTTCGATGACATTGCGTTCCAGCGACAACGAATCCAACCCATGCACGCCAGTTTCCAGTCCGCGCAACGCTTTTTGCAGCGATTCACGGAACGTGCGTCCGATAGCCATGACCTCGCCCACCGACTTCATTTGCGTGGTCAACCGATCATTGGCCTGCGGGAATTTTTCAAAAGCAAAACGTGGAATCTTGGTCACCACGTAATCAATACTCGGCTCAAAGGAAGCCGGGGTCATCCCGCCCGTGATGTCGTTGCTCAACTCATCCAGCGTATAGCCGATGGCCAGTTTGGCTGCCACACGCGCAATCGGAAAACCTGTCGCCTTGGAAGCCAAGGCAGATGAGCGCGATACACGTGGATTCATTTCAATGACCACCAAGCGGCCATCACGCGGATTAACGCCAAACTGCACATTGGATCCCCCGGTTTCCACACCGATTTCGCGCAACACAGCGATTGAAGCATCGCGCATCACCTGATATTCCCGATCGGTCAGTGTCAGGGCTGGCGCCACAGTAATCGAATCGCCCGTATGAACGCCCATGGGATCAAGATTCTCGATTGAACAGACGATGATGCAATTGTCCTGACGATCGCGCACTACCTCCATCTCGAATTCTTTCCAGCCAATGAGCGACTCTTCAATCAGCAACTCATGGGTAGGCGACGCCTCCAATCCGCGCTCGCAGATTTCCACAAATTCCTGCCGATTGTAGGCAATGCCGCCACCGCTGCCACCCATGGTAAACGACGGCCGGATAATCGTGGGAAAACCCATCGCTGCCTGCACCTGCAAGGCCTCTTCCACACTATGCGCGATGGAAGAACGCGGTGATTCAAGACCAATACGGGACATCGCCTGCTTGAATTTTTCGCGATCTTCGGCTTTGTCGATGGCTTCACGCGAAGCGCCTATCAACTCGACGCCATACCGTTCCAGCACGCCATGCCGCGCCAAATCCAGCGCACAGTTCAGCGCCGTCTGCCCACCCATGGTAGGTAGCAAGGCGTCCGGCCGCTCCTTATCGATGATTTTTTCTACCACCTGCCAAGTAATCGGCTCGATATATGTCACATCAGCCATGTCAGGGTCAGTCATGATGGTCGCCGGATTCGAGTTGACCAACACAACCCGATACCCTTCCTCGCGCAGAGCCTTGCACGCCTGCGCGCCGGAGTAGTCGAACTCGCAAGCCTGCCCAATGACAATGGGGCCTGCGCCAATAATCAGAATGCTGTGTAAATCTGTACGTTTGCTCATAAGAACGGCACCAGTGGAACTGACATACCGAAAGAAAATACCGAAAGAAAATCAGGTAGCGCGATGCGCCTGCATCATCGCCACAAAACGATCAAACAACAAAGCCACATCATGTGGTCCGGGGCTTGCCTCCGGGTGTCCCTGAAAACTGAAAGCAGGCACGTCGGTACGCACAACACCTTGCAAGGACCCGTCAAACAATGAAACATGCGTAGCGCGCAAATTTTCCGGCAGCGTCTGCTCATCCACAGCAAATCCGTGATTCTGGCTGCTAATCAACACGCGACCAGTCTCCAGATCCTTGACCGGATGATTGGCACCATGATGACCAAATTTCATCTTGACTGTTTTCGCCCCAGAGGCCAACGCCAGCAATTGATGCCCCAGACAAATACCAAATATTGGAATACCTGTCTCCAGCAACGTCTTTACCGCAGCAATGGCATAATCACAGGCTTCCGGATCGCCCGGCCCATTGGACAGGAAAATACCATCGGGCTGCAACGCCAACGCCTCTTCAGCGCTCGACTGCGCAGGCAATACGGTTACCCGGCAACCGCGCGCGACCAACATGCGCAAAATATTGCGTTTGATACCATAATCAAAAGCAACCACATGCCAATTCTGTACACTTGGCGTCACAAAACCACGCCCCAACGACCACTCGCCCTCTACCCATTCGTAGCGCGCTGCAACCGAAACCACTCGCGCCAGATCCATCCCGGCCAATCCTGGAAAGGCTTTCGCTTCGCATAATGCCAACTTTTCATCCGGGGTATCTCCAGCGATGATGCAACCGGCCTGCGCACCTTTTTCGCGAAGAATGCGGGTAAGCCTGCGCGTATCCACATTCGCAATCGCCACCACACCATGTGCCGCCAGCCACTCAGACAGGCCATCCTGCGAACGAAAGTTGCTTGCCAATACAGGCAAATCACGCACCACCAGACCGGTAGCATGAATTGCCGACGATTCGGCATCTTCGGCATTTACTCCAGTATTACCAACATGCGGACACGTCAACGTCACAATCTGCCGTGCATACGAAGGGTCAGTCAAAATCTCCTGGTAACCGGTCATGGCGGTATTAAATACCACTTCGCCCACTGCAACGCCGACAGCGCCTATCTTGGTGCCACGAAACACCGAGCCATCAGCCAACACAAGAACTGCAGAATGCCGTTGCAACTAAACCACCTCACCGAAATAGCGCGCACAACACCTGCGCGCAAAATAAACGGGCAAGGTTCTCACCGCGCCCGCCTCATACACCCTGCAACAATTGCGTCATTTTAGCCCAATCAGATTGTCTTGTCCAATTGCTTCGCGGTCATCGCATCATGGCCATCGCATCATGGCCATCGCATCATGGCCATCGCATCATGGTCACAGACACGTATCCAAACGTCCACCGACGCCATCACCCAAACACAACTGTCGCGACGATACCTGTTTCACGCAAGGACCCCAGCAAGGTGTCGTGCAGCACGACCTTCCACGCTTCGCCCAATTCCAGCTCTGCGACGGCATTCGGCAAATGATAACTCACCCGCACCGGACAACCCGCCGCATCGCAATAAGGGCGCAACTGCGCTTGCAATTGATCGGCTGACATACCTTGCTGAACTGTCAACAACAATTGGCGGGCATATTGTGTCCGCGCCGAGGTCAAATCAAACAGCCGGTCAACCTGCACGCGCAGACCACCAGAGTAATCATCACGCCCTACCTTGCCCTCCACCAGCAACAAACGATCTTCTTTCAACCAATCGCGATGCCGCTCGAACAACTCGTTAAAAATCGGCACTTCGATACTGCCATCACCGTCGTCCAGCATCACAAAAGCCATTTTGCCTCGACGCGTCATTTGCGTTCGCAAACTGACCACGATACCCGCCAACAGCACAGGTTGCTGCGTTGGCTGCAATTGTTCCAGTCGCAGTTTCACCATGCCTGCCAATGCATCTTTCCAGGCGTGAAAAGGATGCCCGCTGAAATAAAATCCCAATGCCGCTTTCTCTTCCAGCAGACGCTGTTGTTCAGACCATGGCGCCAACTCAGTCAAACACATATTCTCCTGATGATCATCGCCACCAAACAGACTATGCTGATTTACCGCCAAAGCCTGCTGTTCCGCCCACTCCATTGCAGATCCCAGGCTGGCCAGCAAACTCGCGCGATGATTACCGATACCATCTAGCGCGCCAGCGCGTATCAATGCTTCCAGCGCACGCCTGTTGACGCTGCGCCGATCGATTCGTTTCACCAGATCAAACAAGTCCACAAATCGGCCATCAGCATCTCTTGCCGCTATGATGGCGGCAATGGCCGCCTCACCAGTACCCTTGACCGCACCCAACCCATAACGAATCTGCTGCACGGATTCCGGTACAAAACGATAACCCGACACATTGATGTCCGGTGGCAACAACGTCAACCCCATTGCCTTGGCTTCGTCACAAAACAGTCGTACCTTGTCGGTATCGTCCATATCCGCTGACAACGTGGCGGCCATGAATGCCGCCGGATGATGGGTTTTCAGCCACGCGGTCTGATAAGCCACCAATGCGTACGCTGCCGAATGGGATTTGTTGAAACCGTAGCCCGCGAATTTTTCCATCAAATCAAAAATGCCGGTGGCCAGCGCTTCATTGACACCCTGTTTGACAGCTCCCTGCACAAACAGATCGCGATGCTGCGCCATTTCTTCCGCTTTTTTCTTGCCCATGGCACGTCGCAGCAAATCGGCACCACCCAACGTATAATTTCCCATAATCTGGGCAATCTGCATCACTTGTTCCTGATACACAATCACGCCATACGTTGGTTTGAGCGTCGCTTCCAGCGAAGGATGCATGTAATCCACGCGAGCGCGACCATGCTTACGGTTGATGAAATCGTCAACCATCCCCGACTCGAGCGGCCCGGGTCGAAACAACGCCACCAGCGCCACCACATCCTCAAAGCAATCGGGCTGCAAGCGACGAATCAGGTCTTTCATGCCCCGCGATTCGAGCTGGAACACCGCCGTGGTACGCGCCGATTTCAATAACGCATAAGTAGGGCGGTCATCCAGCGGCAAGGTCTCCAGCGTAAACGGCGCCTTGCCTTCCGGCGATAGTTGCGCCACATAACGCACTGCCCAATCCAGAATGGTCAATGTACGCAGGCCGAGAAAGTCAAACTTGACCAATCCGGCTTTTTCTACGTCATCCTTATCGAACTGGGACACCACCGAGTCCGATCCATCGGCCACATACACCGGACAAAAATCGCTGATTTTTCCCGGCGCAATCAACACACCTCCAGCATGCATGCCCACATTGCGCGTCAGATCTTCCAGTTTGCGCGCCAGATCGAACAATTCATGGACGTCTTCTTCATTGTCATAACGCTCGCGTAACTGTGGCTCTTTTTCCAGTGCTACGGCCAATGAGACGGGTTTGACGCCTTCAATCGGAATCAACTTGGACAATTGATCGCACAAATTATAGGGCAAATCCAGAACCCGCCCCACGTCACGAATCACCGAGCGTGACCCCAATGTACCGAACGTCACGATCTGCGACACCGCTTCTGCGCCATATTGATCGCGCACGTAGTGAATCACCCGCTCACGGCCATCCTGACAGAAATCCACGTCAAAATCGGGCATCGACACCCGCTCCGGGTTCAAAAAGCGTTCAAACAGCAAATCATAGGGCAATGGGTCCAGATCAGTGATGCCCAACGCATACGCCACCAGCGACCCTGCGCCCGATCCACGACCCGGCCCCACCGGTACACCATTCTGCTTGGCCCAATTGATAAAATCGGCCACAATCAGAAAATAGCCGGGAAACTGCATCTGAATGATCGTTGCCAGCTCAAAGTCCAGCCGCTCCTGATACCGCGCCATCTGCTGCTCGCGTACGACCGCATCCGGAAACAGCAACGACAGCCTTTTCAGCAAACCTTCCTGCGCGCGCTGCCGCAAAAACGCGTCAAGCGTAATGCCATCAGGAACAGGAAAAACCGGCAAATGACTTTTGCCCAACGGCAGTTCCAGCGAACAACGCAATGCAATCTGCACACTGTTTTCCAGCGCCTGCGGCAAATCGGCAAATAGCGTACACATTTCGTCCTGACGCTTGAAATACTGTGCCTCGGTAAACAGTCGCGGCCTGCGTTTATCCGCCAGCAAGAACCCTTCTGCAATACACACCCGCGTCTCGTGTGCCTTGAAGTCTTCGGTATCCATGAATTGAATCGGGTGCGTCGCCACCACGGGCAAATTCAACTCGCCCGCCAGCATGACCGTGCGACGCAAACAGGTCTCCGCATCCTGACTGCCTGTGCGCTGTATTTCAAGGTAATAACGTTGAGGAAACAAGTTTGCCCACTGCAGGGCAAACCGGCTGGCAGCCGCCTTGTCTTCAGCAAGCAACGATTGCCCCACATCGCCCCATTGCGCGCCGGACAGGGCAATGACTCCCTCAGTACCCGTTTCATGCAACCATTCCATGCGCAATTGTGCTCGCCCGGCTACACGATGATCGCGATAAGCCCGTGTCAGCCATGCCGACAAACGTCGATAACCCAACAGATTTTGCACCAGAAACAAGACGCGAACCGCACGCCCGCCCAACTCCGGCCGATCAACCCAAACGTCACAGCCTATAATGGGTTTGACGCCTTGACCACGTGCGGCCTGATAAAACTTCACCAATCCAAACACATTGGCAAGATCAGTCAATGCCAGCGCCGGCATGTCGTCTGACACCGCTCGCGCCACCGCATCATCGATCCGCACAATACCATCGGTAATCGAATATTCCGAATGCAGGCGCAAATGAATGAAACGTGGTTCAGTCGTCAAGCGTCACATCCCTGCCTGGAAACAATACCTCACTAAAACCGAATTGACGCAAATCCCGAATCCGCATGGGATATAGCACACCGAACAAGTGATCGACCTCATGTTGCACTACCCGGGCATGGAAACCGCTCACACTGCGATCGATTGGCTTCCCATCGGCATCAAAACCACGATACCGCACATGACGATGCCGTGGCACCAACCCTCGCATCCCCGGCACAGACAGACAACCCTCCCACGCCTCATCGATTTCATCATCCAGCGAGGTGAGCACCGGGTTGATCAGCACCGTTTCCGGAACAGCCTCGGCCTCCGGATAACGCAAATTGCGTTCAACACCAAAAATGACCACTTGCAACCCAACACCAATCTGTGGCGCGGCCAAACCGGCCCCTTGCAAGGAAACCATCGTATCCCGCATATCCACCAGCAACTCCTGCAAACCCGGAGCGCCAAAATCCAGCACTGGCTGCGCGCGTTCCAGCAAACGGGCATCGCCCATTCTCAATACCTGACGAACCGCCATGACAACTCCACCATTACAACTCTACTTGTGTACCCAACTCGATAACCCGATTGGTGGGAATATGGAAAAACGCTGTTGCACTACTGCCATTACGCGCCATACTAACGAACAATCGTTCGCGCCATAAGGCCATGCCCGGCATCTTGGTCACCACCAGCGTTTCGCGGCTCAAAAAGAATGATGTTTCCATCAGGTTCAACGGATGACCGCGCAACTTCAGCGGAGCCAGCGCCAAAGGCACGTTGGGTTCTTCTTTGAACCCAAAATGTATGGAAATACTATAGAAGCCGGCTGCAATTTTCTCCACCTGCAAGCGTTCCTGGTTTTCTATCCAGGGTTTGTTCCGCATCACGACAGTCAACACGACGACCGTTTCATGCAGCACTTTGTTGTGCAGCAGATTGTGCAACATGGCATGGGGCACATTGTTCAGATTGGTGGTCAGAAATATCGCCGTGCCCGGCACGCGCAAGGGCGAATCTTCCATCAAACCCTGCACGAAAGGCTTCAACGCAATCGACTGCGCCTGCAAGCGCTCGGCCAACAACTCACGCCCGCGCTTCCATGTACTCATCAACGTGAACATGATGCCGCCAATGGCCAGAGGGAACCAGCCTCCCTCAAAAATCTTGACCAGGTTGGCGCCAAAAAATGATAAATCGATGGTCAGGAAAAAAGCCATCCCTGCCAGCGTCATCGCCTTGTTCCAATGCCACATGCGCCGCGCCACCACGAACACAAGCAGGGTATCAATCGTAATGGTGCCCGTCACCGCCAAGCCATAAGCCCAACCCAGATTTGCCGAAGACCGAAACCCGAGAATCAACGCGACGACGCCCAGCATCATCATCCAGTTCATCGACGGCACGTAAATCTGACCGATTTCGCGGGCTGACGTATGCACGACATTGGTTCGCGGCAAGAAACCCAACTGAATCGCCTGTTGCGTCATGGAAAATACGCCGGAAATAACCGCTTGCGATGCAATGACCGTTGCCGCGGTAGACAGCGCCACCATCGGATATAACGCCCACTTGGGCGCCATGGCATAAAACGGATTGGCTGCTGCGGCATGATCGAGCATCATCAGCGCACCCTGACCGAAATAATTCAATACCAGTGCAGGCAAGACCAACAAAAACCAGGACAAGCGGATCGGTTGCGGGCCAAAATGCCCCATATCGGCATACAGCGCTTCTGCGCCGGTGACCGTCAGTACCACAGCGCCAAGCGCCAGAAATCCCTGTATGCCATGCCCGGTCAGGAACTCGACGGCATAAACAGGGTTCGTCGCTTGCAGAATCTGTGGGGCGCGCGCAATCTGCAACACGCCCAGTACCGCAATCACGACAAACCACACCACCATGACCGGACCAAACAACGCGCCGACAGTAGAAGTACCCTTACTCTGAATATAAAACAGCCCCACCAACACCAACAATGACAATGGGATGACGAACGGTGTAAAACCGGGGGCAGCCACCTCCAGACCTTCCATCGCGGAAAGCACTGAAATGGCCGGCGTGATGAGGCCATCACCAAAAAACAGTGCTGCCCCGAACAGGCCAAACATAATCAATACGTTGCGGACGCGCTCATCCTCGCGCAACAGGCGCCGGATCAATGCCATCAACGCCATGATGCCGCCTTCGCCGTGATTATCGGCCCGCATGATGAACACCACAAACTTGAGCGCCACGACCAGCAACAGCGACCACAAAACCAATGACAA
Source organism: Pseudomonadota bacterium (assembly GCA_021790625.1). Taxonomy (GTDB): domain Bacteria; phylum Pseudomonadota; class Gammaproteobacteria; order Burkholderiales; family Sulfuriferulaceae; genus Sulfuriferula. The sequence continues at coordinate 28,232 of JAJYGL010000095.1, forward strand.
AATGCCGTACAGGTTTCCTGTGTTAACGTCCACACCGTGCCCCGTCGCAAAAACCGTCTGCAAGGCATACAACGGGCTGGTACCGATATCACCAAACACGACACCAATAGCGGCTAGCGCCAATGCCGCCAAATTCCGTTTCCTGCTGTTATCGCCTGCTGCCATTGTCTCTGCTATCAGAGTATGGTTATCCACGATGCACAATCTCCCTCCACGCGCAGCGCAGATAATACACCATAGACCACAAGGTTAACAGCGCCGCCAGCCAGATAAGCCAGGTGCCCGTCTGTTGCACCTTCCAGCCAATCAACGGCGTGTGCCATAACAAACAAAGGATGGCCAACATCTGCACCGTGGTCTTGACTTTACCCAACATCGATACCGCGACACTGCCGCCAGCACCCATTCCAGCCATCCATTCCCGCAAGGCAGAAATGGTAATCTCCCGCCCGATGATAATAAACGCCACCAGCGCATCGACCCGATGCAACTGCACCAGCATGACCAACGCGGCTGCCACCATCAACTTGTCGGCCACCGGATCGAGAAACGCACCAAATGCCGAAGTCTGTCTGAGCACGCGCGCCAGATATCCGTCCAGCCAGTCAGTCAACGCCGCGACACCGAACATCGCAGCAGCCACAGCGTCCCGATGTATGCTCAGCCACCAGTCGACCGGGAAATAAAATACTGCCACCATCAGCGGAATCAGCACGATGCGCAGCCAGGTCAACAGATTGGGCAAATTAATTGGCATCACGACAACCATTATCTAGCATTGATCTACAATGCCCCGATTCTAACCTGAATATGACATTTACAAAACGCTTGTAAAATGGCACCTGCAAATTTCGGGAAGCATTGATTTATTTCCACATGATCGCGATGACAACCTGACAGAGCAAATCCGTGGTTTTATGGAAATACACCGACCAAAAAATTTCAAAGTCATCTGGACGTCAATCAGAATTTGCGCGTAAAATTACGTATGCAGAAATAAGAATCATTGACTTATTCCCACAGGGTCGCGGCGGCGGTCTGGTAAAACAAACCAGAGGTTCGACAAGTGCCGAGAAACGAGTCACAACGCCATTCAGGGAAAAACGTATTGTATACAGGGAAGACAAAATGTCATCTAGTCCCGTAGAAAACAGTGATTCCGGTTTAGCGTCAATCCTGCTGAAAGCCTTGGATACCCTCGATGAAGCCGTGCTGATTACCGATGTCGAACACCGTATCCTGTTCGTCAACGCCGCTTTTACACGCTGGACAGGTTACGCCATTGCCGACCTGCAATACAAAACCCCCGCCTTTCTGCGTTCCGGCGCAATCGCTCAATCCGTCCGCGATACCATGCAACATGCATTGCAGCAACAAAAAATCTGGCAAGGCGAATTCACCAACCGACGCAAAAATGGTGACATTTACCTCGACCACGTCAATATCATCGCGCTGACCGACCCACAAGGCAATATTACCCACTATGTCGGCAAATATCTGGACGGCAGCCCGCACAAACAGCAGGAAAAAAGACTGCACCGGATGGCCATGTACGACGAACTGACCGACCTGCCCAACCGCCGCCTGCTGCAGAGCCACCTTTCCCAAGCCATGGTACGCTGCCAGCGTCACGACAAGGCCATGGCCGTCTGCATGCTTGATCTCGACGGCTTCAAACCGGTCAACGACACTTACGGCCATGAAATTGGCGATTACGTATTGATCACGCTAAGCAGGCGCATCCCCGAACATTTGCGTAAATCCGACATGGTGGCACGTTTGGGTGGCGACGAATTTGTTTTGCTGATTGAAGAGTTGTGCGGGGTAACCGACCTCATTCCGCTGCTGGAAAAAATTCATGCCGCCATCACCGCGCCCATACTATTGCCCAGCGGCGACGAAATCCAGGTTGGCACCAGCATGGGTATCTACTTATACCCGTATGGTGATGCGGACATCAGCGATCAATTGTTGCGCTGTGCCGATCACGCCCTGTATGAAAGCAAATCCCACAAAAACGATCGAGACCGCTTCTGGGCGCTGTTTGGCGAAAAACTGCTGCCCATCAGCGGCCAGAACACGCAACGTCTGCTGGAAAACGGGCATCTGGACATTGATTACCAACCCATCATCGCCAATAAAACCGGATTGGTGGTTGGCATTGAAGCGCTGGCAAGATTAAAAGATGAAAATGGTCACCCGCTGGATCCAAATCAGTTTCTGCCTAACCTCGACACCAAAAACCTGTGCGACATCAGCACCCTGTTGCTTGGACAAGCCCTACAGGATTTAAAACGTCTCGACGAACGGCATCCGGCCACCAAACTCTGGTTATCGTTCAACGTCAATCCTGCCTGCCTTACCCCACCTTTCATCACGGCGCTAAGTAATATTATTACCACCAATGGCATCGCACCGGAACGCATCAGTCTGGAAATTCTAAAACGCCAAGACTTCCTTGAAAACAGCATTACACTGGGTCTATTGCAGCAAATCAAGGGACTAGGCGTCAAACTCACACTGGATGACATTGACAACAGTGACGGACGCGCATTACGCCTGAGCGAATTGCCCATCGACACCATCAAACTGGATGAAAACTTCGTGCGACATCTGGAACAGCGCCCGCAAGACCTGCATTTCGTGCGGGCCATTCAGAACCTCGCCATGGACCTGAAAGTCGATCTGATTGTAGAAGGCATCGAAACCCCAACGATTCTGGATGCCATGCAAACCACCGGTATTCCTTTCCTGCAAGGCTACGCCATTTCACGACCACTGAATTTCAGCGAACTCGACCGGTTCCTCGATACCTACCAACCCACCACAGCCGAGTTACCACAAACCTTGTTTGGTTATTATGCTGGCACCATGGCATCGCACAATTCCATCAAAAAAATGTTCATGATCAACCCGGCAGAACTCGATATCCAGTCGCTCGGCGATAGCCGCCAATGTCGCGGATACGGTGTGCAGGAGCGTCTCGGTCATGGCGAAGGCACGCTCATGGCGCAACTGCACCATGATTACCACCACGCCATCAGCATTGCTGCCCAACACGCCAGCGATCATTTCAGAAACCAATATTGGGATCTGGTCGAAGAAAAATTGCAAATCTTTCTGCAACTGATGCTGGAAGAATGGAAAAAAACAAAACCCGAACGTTAACGGAACCTCAAACGTGAACAGCTCGCCTCATTTCAGGTAAAATCCCCGCTTCCATTCCGTATTACCTGCCCGTCTTATGCCGTTTTCCATCCCAATCCCTCAACCGGGTCACCGGTTGCCCGTTGCCAACTGGCATGGCAGCGGCGATGCGTTGGCACTCGCCAACCTCGCGCAACGGCACCATCCGCTTTTCATCCTGTGCGCCCAAGGCAGTGATGCACGCCGCCTGCAGGAGGAAATGCACTGGTTTGCGCCGACACTGAACATCCGGTTTTTGCCGGACTGGGAAACCCTGCCCTATGACCAGTTCTCCCCCCACCAAGATTTGGTATCGGAACGCCTGTCCAGTCTTTATCTGCTGGCAACAGAACAATGCGATGTCATCATCGTACCGGTTTCCAGCGCGCTAGGCCGGTTACCACCGCGCGAATGGCTCACCGCACACAGCTTTCTGCTGCATCGTGGTCAAAAATTGGACGTCAACCAATTACGTGAACAATTAATCGATGCAGGTTATCAGGCCACGAGCCAGGTTGCCCTGCCGGGCGAATACTGTGTTCGCGGGGGCATCATCGATCTCTACCCGATGGGTAGCCCGCTTCCCTACCGCATTGATCTGTTCGATGACACCATTGACACCCTGCGTACTTTTGATGTCGATAACCAGCGCAGCATTTATCCCGTCGATGAAATCCGTCTCCTGCCCGCACACGAATTTCCACTTGATGAAAACGGCATCGCCCGTTTCCGGCAACACTTTCGCGATCACTTTGACGGCGACCCTTCACGCAAACAACCCTATCGCGATATCAGCAATGGGCTGGCGCCAGCGGGCATCGAATATTATCTGCCGCTGTTTTTTGAACATACCGCCGATATTTTTGATTATTTGCCGCGACATACACTCGCTTGTCTGCATGGGGAAATGGATGGAGCCGCACAACATTTTTGGCGTGACACCCTCAACCGTTACCGCTTGCTGCAATACGACAAAGACCGCCCCATTCTGCCGCCAGAAACCCTGTTCCTGACTGCCGAACAGTTTTTTGTTCGCCTGCAACCCCACGCCCGTATCATCATCCAGAGCGAACCAGGCGAGCAAAGCGCCCCCTTGCCTGATATCGCTATCGAGCGTCGCGCAGAAGATCCATTAAGTAAATTCCGCCGCTTCTGTCACGAATTCCCCGGGCCCATCACACTACTGGCGGAAAGCGCCGGCCGTGCCGAAACCATCCTGCAATATCTGCACGAACATGAACTGCGTGCCATTCCCTGCGAAAACTTTTCTGCCTGCCAGTCCGAACATCCCATTACCATCGCCACTTCACCATTGGCACGCGGATTCATCCTGCAAGACACCCCGCCATGGGCACTCATCACTGAAGCCGAACTCTATGCCGGTGCGCCGCGCATCCATGGTCGCAACCGTGCTCGTCCGACACAAATTGACCATGTGTTACGCGATCTGTCCGAAATCAAACCCGGCGACCCGGTCGTTCATAGCGAGCATGGCATCGGTCGCTACCAAGG
>JAJYGL010000278.1 GCA_021790625.1 Pseudomonadota bacterium
ACCGGCCATGCAAACGGCGACCGAAGCGCAGGCAACTGCTGGCAAACGCGTGTTCACGGCCATCATCGTGCGCTGGCATGCCGACAACCGCCAGCACGGGTTTCCATTCTGCCACCAATTCGCCAATACGGGCGAAGCGTATCGCCACCACATCACTGGCGATGGTTTCCAGTGGATGCGCAAGATTCAGCATCAGGTCACCGACCGCCACGCCAATCCGCTTCAGGCCGTAATCAAAACCCAATACCGTCCCGACAGACAATATTTGCATCGTTTGTTTCGGGGATTCTTCTGGCAGCGACTCAAGCATGCCCGGCTTCTTCCGGCAAATCCAGGTAATTGATCCCCAACAAATGGGTTGCTGCATCCAGCCGCCCATCAATCGGGGTGTCAAAAATGACCTCTGCCTGCGCAAGGACGGAAAGCCATGCATTCTGCGCCAATTCGCTCTCCAATTGTCCGGCTGACCAACCGGCATAACCTAATGCCACCATCATCCGCTGAGGGCCATTGCCTTGTGCCAGTGCATCGAGAATATCACGCGAGGTCGTCAATCCGATGTCTTGCCCTGCCGGCAAGGTGGATTGCCAACTTCCCAACGGCTGATGAAGGACAAAGCCGCGACCCGTTTCGACCGGCCCACCAAAAAACAGGGGATGGTTACCTAGCTCATCGTTCTGCGGCACCAGTCCGGTTTGCGCAAACAGATCGGACATCTGCATCTCAATCGGCCTGTTGACGATAATGCCTAATGCGCCTTCTTCATCGTGTTTGCACAGATAAGTCAACGTACGGGCAAAACGAGCGTCTGCCATGCCTGGCATGGCGATCAGAAAGTGTCCGGTCAGATTGATGCTGTTTTTTATCTCGTCCATGGTGTGAATTGTAATCAGCTCTGGTCAGAAGCACAAATATCTATCGATGGTACAGCAGATAATGTGCCAAAAGATACACCTGTTTATTTCGCACGCCTCACGCGAACGATGCCCACGACGACAAATTCTTGCGCATCAATTTCCTGCATACACCACCTCAAAGTCATCCAAAAACAGAGGCAAATGATGCTATGATAAACGACTAATTGCAAAATTTCCCATACATCATGAACGCCATCCCATCCACCGATCCGCAACTAGCCAACATGAAATTGCCGCCCCACTCTGTCGAGGCAGAGCAGTCCGTATTGGGCGGTTTGTTGCTGGAAAACAGCGCTTGGGACAAAATTGCCGACCTCATCCGACCGGAGGATTTTTATCGCCACGACCACCGTCTTATTTATCAGGTCATCAGTCAACTGATTGAACAAGGAAAACCTGCCGACATCATCACCGCAGGCGAACGACTGCAAACCATGGGTGAACTGGAAAACGTGGGTGGTCTACCCTATCTGGTTGCGCTGGCGCAAAATACACCTTCTGCCGCCAACATTCGCCGCTATACCGAAATCGTACGCGAACGCGCCATTCTGCGCAAATTGATCGAGATTGGCAGCGACATCGCCGAGTCCGCCTACCAACCTGCCGGCAAAACTGCCGCCGAACTATTGGATCAGGCAGAGAAAAAAGTTTTTGATATTGCTGAAGCAGGCGCACGGGCGCAACGTGGCTTCATGAATCTGCAAAGCTTGTTGAGCAGCGTAGTCGAACGCATCGACGAATTGTTTAACCGCGAGAATCAGAGCGATGTCACGGGCATTCCAACCGGCTATACCGATCTGGACCAGAAAACAGCCGGCCTGCAACCAGGCGACCTGATTATCGTTGCCGGCCGCCCTTCCATGGGAAAAACGGCATTCTCGCTCAACATCGGTGAGCATGTTGCCATCGACAGCGGCTTGCCGGTGGCGGTATTTTCCATGGAAATGGGCGGGTCACAACTGGTCATGCGGATGCTGGGGTCGGTCGGCCGCCTTGATCAGCAACGCCTGCGTAGCGGTCGCCTGCTGGAAGACGACTGGCCACGACTGACGTATGCACTGGGAAAACTGAATGATGCGCCGATGTTCATCGACGAAACTCCTGCACTGAATGCACTGGAACTGCGCGCACGATCCCGTCGCCTACACCGGCAATGTGGCAAACTGGGACTTATCATCATCGACTATCTGCAATTAATGTCCAGTGTCACTTCCGGCGAGAACCGCGCCACGGAAATTTCAGAAATATCGCGTTCTCTCAAGGCATTGGCGAAAGAACTCAACGTGCCAATCATTGCTTTGTCGCAGCTCAACCGCTCGCTGGAACAACGCCCCAACAAACGCCCGGTGATGTCCGATCTACGTGAATCAGGCGCTATCGAGCAGGATGCTGACGTTATTCTGTTTATTTATCGGGATGAAGTCTACAATCCCGACTCACCGGATAAAGGCACCGCAGAAATCATCATTGGCAAACAGCGCAATGGTCCGATTGGCAGCACACGGCTCACCTTTCTGGCCGAGCACACCCGTTTTGAAAATTACAGCGGTGGACAGTACTGAGTTTACAATATTGACCACTTGATTGACCACTTGATTGACCACTTGATTGACCACTTGAAACTGTGAATGAGTTTGTCATGACCCGCCCCCTGCAAACCCAGATTGACACCAACGCCCTGCGCCACAATCTGACCGTCATTCGCGCACAGGCGCCCAACAGCAAACTGATGGCAGTCGTCAAAGCCAACGCGTATGGTCACCACATTCCCACGGTGTTGCCGGCCTTGGCCGCTGCCGACGCCCTCGCTGTCGCCAGCCTGGACGAAGCCTTGCAATGTCGCCAACTGGGCTGGAACAAACCGATTCTGTTACTGGAAGGCGTATTTGAATCGAAAGAACTGGGAGAATGCGCCGCGCAGCAGATTGGCATGGTCATTCACCATCAGCAACAAATCGACTGGCTGTGCCAACAGCCGATTCGCGTCCCGTTATTCGTCAAACTCAATAATGGCATGAATCGTCTGGGCTTTCAGCCCGATGCTTACCACCGTGCCATTGCCGCGCTACGTGCGCATCCCCTGTTGTCTGACATCACACAAATCAGCCATTTTGCCGATGCCGATTTGGCAGACGGCATCGAACAGCCAATGCGCCTCATTCAGCAACATTTTTCGCAGCACGCCTACCCGGTCAGTCTGGCCAACTCCGCTGCCATTTTTCGCCACCCCGTCAGCCATCGAGACTGGATACGCCCGGGCATCGCACTGTATGGCGCCACCCCATTTGCCGACATCCCTGCAACAGATCTCGGTCTGAAACCGGTCATGCACGTCACCAGCCGCCTCATTGCCATCCAGAGTATTGCCGCAGGTCAAGCCGTAGGATACGGCCACACATGGGTGGCCGAACGCCCGACCCGGGTAGGCATTGTCGCCTGTGGTTATGCCGATGGCTACCCTCGGCACGCACCAAGCGGCACGCCCATATTAGTCGACCAGCAGCGCACAAACACACTGGGACGTGTCTCCATGGACATGCTGTGCGTCAATCTGAACCATTTGCCTCACGCAAACGTAGGCAGCTCCGTCACACTATGGGGCGGCAATTTATCCGTAGACGAAGTTGCCCAGTCAGCCGGCACCATCGGCTATGAATTGTTGTGCGCACGCACACCACGACCAAGCAATATCCTGCCAGAAGCCTGTCAGACCTGAATCCGGCCCAAATAAAAAACGGTCAAGGACATGCCTTGACCGTTTTGCTTTCAGCGACTGCCGGAGCAAACGTTGCTAGTTGCCCTGCGCATGCGAGAAATCGAACATACCCATCAGATCGCCGATGGCCGGACGATTGAGCGGTACGTAAGGATTGGCGGCATTGGCGACCGGATCGGGCAGGTTGTCGCGGCTGCGCGCTGACAGTGGATGCAGTCCCCAGTTGGCCTCGATGAATTTGAGGATGGAATTGTGATCGCTATAGACGTGATCGACGTGGCCTTTTTTAGCGTACGGCGACACTGCGATCAAGGAAATCCGGGTACCGTCGCCGAAGAAATCGATAGGCTGGATATAACCGGTATCATAATAGCCACCGCCTTCGTCCGTCGTGATGAAAATCACGGTCTTGGCCCACACTTGCTTCACGCTTTTGACGCGGTTGACGATATCGTTAACGAACGCTTCAAAAGCCGGCATGGTGGAATCTGCAGGGTGGCCGGCAGAACTTTCAGGCGGGCGGATGAACGATACTGCAGGCAGGGTCGCATCGCTGGTTACGTCCTGATAGAACTGGGTAACATCCTGCAGGTTGTTTTTCAGCGAAGTCGTCATGATGCTGGTGAAGCCAGTCAACGGATCGCAAATGCCGCAATATTCGTACGGCGTGGTGACGATACCGTTGTTTCTGCCTCCGATATACCATTTCCAGCTTATATTTTTAGCCGATAACGCATCGGCGATGGTAGGAATGGTTTGCGGCGGTAAAGTGTAATTGTTTGGACCCAAAGGCTGGGGCGTACCGGATGCGCTGTAACCCAGATTATAGTTGTTTACCAGATAATATGTGTTAGGGGCGCAATTGCCGTTGTTAAAAGTCTTGCCCGGTTGAGACAGGATATAGTTCATGATCGGCGCGACGCCGGGCTGCTGGTTATCTGAACATTTAACATACGAGCCGCCTGCATAACCGTCCTGGGTATAAAAATTGTTGGTTCCGGGCTGGGCATTCGGATTCTCGATCTGGTTGGCAGGCGGCACGTCAGGCGTACCGTTCTGATTGTGAAACGCAGCGTCGGCAGTAACGATGGAAAGAAAGTTGGCGCCGGTGCCGCCCATGATGGGTTGATGATAATTATCGCTGATGGCGTATTGATCTGCCAACGCTTTAAACACCGGTTCATCGCCCGCAGACATATTAAAGAATCCCATCTCTTCGCCACCCTGATAGGAATTTGCCGCAGTCGGCGTTCCCGGCGCGGGCGCAGGAGGCGTGTTTTGCGGTCCGATCCCTACCGTGCGGTCTACCCAGACGAACAAATCCATTTTTTCCTTATTGGTTTGCTGCCACATCTGGAAAAAACGATGGGTTGGATCGCCGGTGTACGCATCGGGGGAATTGTAAGGCACGTATTTGCTGATCTGGAACGGCCCGTTCGGCAGATCGGCGGGGAAGCGCTCATCCGCGGTATAGGGCGGCTGTCCGAAGGCATAGGTAGTCTGCGGCTGAGGCAAGGTCGCATACGGACCGGTCTGCGACGGATTGAGCTGGTAGAGGTACGGGTCGGACGCCTGTTGTTGGGTGGCCTTCGCAAAATTCGGTCCGGGGGTGCCGTCTGCGTTGATGATGCCTTCGCTCAACAGGTTTTTTATCGTTTGCCCCGGACGCGGCTGATAACCGCCGAACACATTATCGAAGGTATGGTTTTCGCCTATGATCACGATTACGTGCTCGATAGGCGTACGGGTTTTCCCCTGTGGGAGGTTATTATCGGCATCCTGGACATCGTCCAAGGCCAGCGCCACGCCAACCTGGAAGATTAATGCCAGGCTTAACGCCAATACTGATAATTTCGGTTTGCACTGTATATTCATCTGGAAACTCCTTGCGATTATTCAAAGGTTGATTTAACGGTTGCTCCCACCTGATTGCGACCACTGGGCAAACCCATCCAATTTTATACAGACCGATGACTACAATCTGCCCAGGGAATATCTTAAATTCCCGGCATTACAGCCAGATGAAATATTATTTACACGTTCACATCATCATAGCCAATGATATGATTTAAAATACAATTTTATTTAATTTATCAAAAATTTTTTGTGCGCCCAGCATAGGCGCACAAAAAACAACAGGGCGCCCATTCGGGCGCCCTGTCTGTCAACCATGGTTCTGATAGCGTTTACTTCACGCTGGCTACCAGTTTGTCCACATCGGCAGAAGTTGCCGGCGGCGTAAAATTGGCACCGCCGTGATCGGCCATGTAAGCCACCGCACGCGCCACTTCCAGATCGCTGAGGTCAGCATTGCCACCGCGGGCTGGCATCATGCGAATACCATGGAGTGCATGGCTGATGAGCGTTGGGTAGCCCTGTTTGATACGGGGACCCCATTCAGCACTATTACCAAATTTTGGTGCGCCCAATGCGCCCGGCGTGTGGCAGGCGGTACAAACGGCGTTGAAGACTTGATCGCCTTGCATATCCACATGCACGGCGTTCGGATTAGCCACTACCAGTTCACCCACTGGCTTGATGCGGGCCTCGACTTCTTTCGCATCCATATTTTGTGGCGCACCAGTCGCATGCCCCATTTGAATCTTGACCACCATGATGACTATCAGAATAATTGCAAACAGCGGGGCAAACAAACTGCCCAGCAGCGCCATGACAAACTGCATCGGCGTCGTTTTGCTCATTTTGGTATGATCATCGCTCATTGCTACATCCCCTCGCCTATGGTTAAAGTTAAGTTAATTCGCGGATTATATCCCTAAAAAATAAATTTCAAAAGTTTATTCTTTAGGGAAGCACTGATCTATTCCCACATGGCCGCGACGGTGGCCTGGCGGGATGAAATGCAAAGCGTGGCTCGCCGTCAAGGGTTTTCTCCTTGACAAGAGACGCAACGCGGCTCATGGAGGAATAGATCAGCGCTCCCTTGGCAAATTACTCTTTATTCTGAATCCGCTTGTATTCACTTGCGCGAAGCAAAAGCTCAATCGTCGTCTCAAGTTTGATCAAACGCTCGGTCATTTTTTCAATCCGAATTTGCTGTTCCTTGACAATTTCACCCTGGCGCACCACCTTGTCTTCCAGCCGGATCATCGACGTTAGCGCACCCCATACCCGCTCTGTGACGCCCATTATTCAGCCGCCTCGTTTTTTTTCGCTTCTATTTCCATTGCAGCGATACGTTGATTGCTTTTTTCAACAAATGCCAGCAGGTCATCAATTGCATCGGATGCGCGATTGGCCGCCGCCAGGGCAGCATCAGCCACCAAGCCCAATTCTTCATCCTCATCCGACAGACTGTATGCCTCGGCGCCCCGGCGCATCAACTCGGAAACAGGCAAGCCCATCCGTTTTGCTTTGTCGCGAATGGTTTGTTTTTCCTGCGCAGTAGCCTGAACCACAATGCGTTCTATTGCTGCTCCAGCCATTATTTAATCCCCGACATGAGAATATGTACATTACATGGACATATATTACGCCACCCCAAGAAAATCGCAAGCATTTTTATACACCGTCCAGCAACACATTTGCATCGACTTTTGCCAACAGCTTTGCTGGATCTCGCGTTAAGCATGGCCTCGATTTTGCAAAAATCCATGTGCTTGACGCCAATTTCTGCCAATTGTTCGCGCACTTCATGGCTTCGTTGTAAAATGCGCCTTTCTTCCACGATTCGGATTTTATTGTGATTGCAACACAGGGCATTACCATCCAGTTTGGCGCAAAGCCATTATTTGAAAACGTCTCGGTCAAATTCGGCGATGGCAATCGTTACGGCCTGATTGGCGCCAACGGTTGCGGCAAATCCACTTTCATGAAAATTCTGGCCGGACAACTC
>JAJYGL010000050.1 GCA_021790625.1 Pseudomonadota bacterium
CCGGGGCAGCAGAGTTCCACTGAAGATCAGGTGGAGCGGGCTTTGCGGCCAAGACAACTCGCTGATTACGTCGGGCAGGAAAAGACGCGTGGCCAGTTGTCGATTTTTATCGAAGCAGCACGCAAGCGTGGCGAAGCGCTCGATCATGTGTTGTTGTTCGGTCCGCCCGGTTTGGGAAAAACCACGCTGGCGCATATTGTGGCGCGTGAAATGGGCGTCAATTTGCGGCAGACATCGGGTCCCGTGCTGGAGCGGGCAGGTGATCTGGCAGCGTTGCTGACCAATTTGCAACCGAATGACGTGTTGTTTATTGATGAGATTCACCGATTGAGCCCGGTCGTGGAGGAAATGCTGTATCCGGCACTGGAAGATTTTCAGCTTGATATCATGATTGGCGAGGGGCCATCGGCGCGTTCGGTGAAGCTGGATTTGCCGCCATTTACGCTGGTAGGAGCGACGACACGCGCCGGTATGCTGACCAATCCGTTGCTGGATCGTTTTGGTATTGTGGCACGGTTGGAATTTTATTCTCCGCAGGAGTTGATGCGCATCGTGCAGCGTTCAGCGCAGTTGTTGAATATGCACATTGTTGACGATGGTGCGCTGGAAATTGCTCGCCGTTCACGTGGCACGCCTCGCATTGCCAACCGTCTGTTGCGTCGCGTGCGCGATTATGCCGAGGTGCGCGCCGACGGTCGGGTGACGTCGGCAGTGGCCGACGCAGCATTGTTGATGCTGGATGTCGATGTGGCCGGACTGGATGTGATGGATCGCAAATTGCTGTCTGCTGTTTTGGAGCGTTTTTCCGGCGGGCCGGTTGGCTTGGATAGTCTGGCTGCCGCGATTGGTGAGGCGCGGGACACCATTGAAGATGTGCTGGAGCCATATCTCATTCAGCAGGGCTATTTGCAACGCACACCACGCGGCAGGTTGGCGACAGCGGCAGCGTGGCAGCATTTTGGTTTGACCCGTCCGGCTGACTTGTGGCAGGAAGGTGATTTGTTGTGACGGGTGAGCAGGGTTTCGTCTGGCGGATACGGGTATATTTTGAAGATACCGACTCGGCGGGTGTGGTATATCACGCCAATTATCTCAAATTCATGGAGCGCGCGCGAACAGAGTGGTTACGTATGCTCGGTGTCGGGCAGGGCGAACTTTCAGATACCGAGGGTGTCCAGTTCGTAGTGCGCGAGGCGCGCCTGCGCTTGCGTCAACCGGCGCGTTATGATGACGAGTTGGAAATTGTCAGCAGGATGGTGTTGTTACGCCCCATGCGCATGCGGTTTGCGCAACAAGTGCGCTGCAGAGGGGTGTTGCTGGTGGAAGGTGATGTGGATGTGGTGTGTGTTGATAAAATGACATTTAAACCAGTTGGCATACCTGATAAAATCAGCACGATTTTACGGCAGCAGTTGTCGGGAGATTTGCTGGAAGATTGGTAAAAAGAATCGTGGAAATGTTATGGCGAGACGGTGTTCAGAGCGATTGCTTTGAAACCGTTTTGTCTGTTGATGATAATCATCTGATTTTATGAAGAAGTGATCGCGCACGTGGATATTGGAATTGTACAAGATACATCGATGTTATCGTTGGTGGCGGATGCCAGCCTGCCCGTCAAACTGGTGATGGGTTTGCTGTTGCTGGTATCGCTGGTGTCGTGGTGGCATATTTTTGTCAAGTTGTTTACTTTATGGCGGGCAAAATCGCGCGCGGCGGAATTTGAACAAGAATTCTGGAATGGCGCGGAAATGAACCGTCTGGCGCAAAAAATCGCTGAAAGTGGTGGTCACGGCGGCGAGATGGGGCATATTTTTGAAGCGGGTTTTCGTGAATATACCAAACTGAAAAATCAGGGTATCGACCCGGTTGATATGGTCGCCAGTGCACGGCGTGCCATGCGTGCCAGTTTTCAGCGCGAGCTCGATGCACTGGAAGAAAACATGTCCTATCTGGCGACAGTGGGCTCGGTGAGTCCTTACGTGGGGTTGTTTGGAACGGTATGGGGCATCATGAGTGCATTCCGTAACCTTGCCAATGTCGGGCAGGCGACGCTCGCCAATGTTGCGCCGGGTATTGCCGAGGCGTTGGTCGCTACGGCAATGGGCTTGTTTGCTGCCATTCCGGCGGTCGTAGCCTATAACCACTACGCTCGCGACATTGATCAACTGGCAAATCGCTTCGAGAGTTTCATGGAAGACTTTTCCAATATTCTGCAACGGCAGGCCATCAAACGATGAGCGGGCGACGTCAGCGCAGGTTGGTAGCACAAATTAACGTCGTGCCGTACATCGACGTGATGATGGTGTTGCTTGTTATTTTTATGGTGACAGCACCTATGATTACGCCCGGGCAGGTGGATTTGCCCAGTGTTGCCAAAGTGCACGATATGTCGATGTTGCCCGTCAAGGTGACGGTGCACGTCGATGGACATGTGAGCGTGCGGGATACCAGCCATAGCGCGCATGATCAGGACATGAGCGGCAGTGAACTGGCAGACTGGATAGCGCAAAAACAGGCGGCCGATCCAGATCAGGCGGTCGTCATCGCCGCAGATAAAAGCGTGCGTTACGAAGCCGTGATGCGGGTGATGAGTATCATGCAACGTGCGCACGTCAAGAAGTTGGGTTTGTTGGCTGTGTCGGAGCCGCAACATTGAGTCATCATCCATCTCTGCGCAGTGAACCTCCTTTGCCATGGTCAGCACGTACCTTGGCTGGTATGCTGGCCATTGTGGTGCACGTTCTGTTTTTTGTTGTGCTGGTGCTGAGTGTGAATTGGCACAGTGAAGATACGGCGCCCGTTGCGGTAGAGATGTGGTCACCTTCTACGTTGCGGGCGTCAATGGCTGGCGCAGTGCCGCCGACACCTTTGCCTCCCGCACCGCAACCCGTCGTACCGCAACCAGCACCGCAACCCGTCGTGCCGCAACCAGCACCAACCCCGCCGTCACCGCCGCAACCTGAACCCGTCCCATCCCAGCGGGAGCTTGCACCAACCCCCAATCCCGATATCGCGCTGGCGCAAGCGCGTGCCAAGGCAAAACAGGAAAAAGCGGCACAGTTGGCCGACGAGGCGTGGCAACAGGCGCAGCAAGAAAAACTGAAAAAGCAGCAGGAGAAGTTGCAACAGGAGAAGTTGCAACAGGAGAAACAACAGCAAGAGAAGCAGCTCGAACTGAAGCGGCAGGCGGCAGTAAAGCAGGCGCAGCTGAAACAGCAGCGTGTGGCGGCATTGCAGAAGATGTTGGCGCAACAGACGCAATCGGAGTTCCGCTCCCAGTCGGCGTCGGCCTTGACGGGCGTGCGGCAACAACTGGCTGCCGGGCAGAAAGCCAGTCTCAACGCACGGTTGTTGGCGGAATACCAGAATCGCATCCGGTCGAAGATTCGTAGCCGGATTATTTTGCCGGAAAGTTTGTCTGGTAACCCCAAAGCCATTTTTGAGGTAAAGGTGCTCTCGACAGGTGAAGTGGTCGATGTGCAATTGGTGCATTCGAGCGGGCAACCGGCGTATGATGATGCGGTGCAACGCGCCATCATCAAGGCTTCGCCGTTGCCGATGCCAGCAGATGCAGACCTGGCAAGCCAGTTCCGCGATCTGCGGCTGGATTTTTCGCCCAGCGATCAGAAATGACGGTATCGTGTGGGAGATGGCGCAATTGAAGAGGAGACAGGTTTGATTTCAGGTTGGCGGGTTGGATTGTTGATATTGGGATGTGGCACTTCGTGGCTAGCGCAGGCGGCGATGACAATCGATATCACCGGGGGTGAGGCGACCAAAATTCCGGTGGCGATTTCGCCTTTTGAGGGTGCCGGGCAGCAATATCGGGTGGTGACTGATGTGGTGGCCGCAGATTTGTTGCGCAGCGGCGAATTGAGTCTGGTAGACATCAGTGATTTGAATCCGCCGCTGGTCGAACCGACCGATGCGCGATTTGGCGTTGCTAAGCAACGTGGCGCCGAGGCGGTGGTGCTGGGCAAGATTGTGCCGGAAAACGATCATGAACTGGATGTGCGGTTTCGTCTGATGGATGCCGTGCAGCAGACCCAGATGGCAGGGTATAGTTATACGGCCAATGTCAGTCAATTGCGCACCATCGCGCACAAGATTGCCGATGTGGTGTATCAGAAATTGACCGGCGTGCCGGGAATTTTTTCTACGCATATCGCTTACATTATGCAGACGGGTTCGGTATATCGTTTGCAAGTCGCTGATTCTGATGGACAAAATGCGCAGACAGTCTTAAAGTCGACCGAGCCGCTGATGTCGCCGGCTTGGAGCCCTGATGGCAATAAAATGGCATACGTGTCTTTTGAAAAAGGGCACGCTGTGGTGTATGAGCAGTCGATGGCAACAGGCAAGCGTTTTGTACTGGCCGGTTTTCATGGCAGTAACAGCGCGCCCGCGTGGAGCCCGGATGGTTCGAAAATCGCGATGGTGCTCACCCGTGATGGGGGGTCGCAGATTTACGTCGTGAGAGCAGATGGATCAGGGTTGACCCGATTGACATCCGGTGGTGCGATTAATACTGAACCCAATTGGAGCCCAGACGGTAATACGTTGCTGTTTACATCGGATCGTGATGGCTCGCCGCAGATTTATTCCATGCCGTCAACAGGTGGACAGCCAACGCGGTTGACGTTCGATAGCAAGTATAATGTTTCGCCGCACTGGAGTCCGGATGGTAAAAGTTTTGTATTTGTGACGCGTAATGAGGGACAATTCCACATCGCGGTCATGGATGTCGCCAGCGGACAGGTGCAAGTGCTGACAAATGGCGATAATGATGAATCTCCCAGTTTCGCGCCGAACGGTAAAATGATACTCTATGCTACGCAAATGGGGGATAACGGCGATTTGGCCGTGGTGACGTCCGACGGACAAACCCACGAACAACTCGTCAACACGGAAGGCTATATGGAAGAACCTGTTTGGGGACGTTGATTTTTTTGTTGTTCTTTGTTTTTTTTGATGTTTTTTAGGAGAGTACAAAATGAGAAATTCGTTGTTGGTTTTATTGATTGCTGGGGTACTGGCCGGTTGTTCGAGTGAAGCAACCAAACCGGATAATTCGCAGGCAGATGCTGCCCGTTTGGCTGCTGAAAAAGCGGCTGCCGAGAAGGCCGCTGCTGATAAAGCTGCTGCCGAAGCTGCTGCGCGTGCGCAACAACAACAAGTGACCGCTCAACCGATCAATCCATTGAATGATCCAAACAGCATTCTGGCGCAACGTAGCGTGTATTTCGCATTTGATAAATCGAATATCACCAGCGAATATCAACCTATGCTGCAAGCCCACGCTGCTTACCTGGTGGCGCATACGAATGCCAAGGTGCAGTTGCAGGGCAATTGCGACAATCGTGGCAGTGTGGAATACAACTTGGCGTTGGGCCAACGTCGTGCTGATTCGGTAAAAAATGCGCTGCACCTGTTGAATGTACCAGATGCGCAAATGTCCACGATCAGCTATGGCAAAGAAAAGCCTCGCGCATTGGGTAACAACGAAGCTGCCTGGGCACAGAATCGTCGTACCGATATCGTGTATCAAAGCGAGTAAGTATGATGACAAGGCAGCCTGTTGTGCACTGGCTGGTGCGCGCCGCCTGTGTTGGCGGCGCGCTGTTCGCACTGGCGCCGCCAGTGCAGGCCATGGACGACGCCACAGCCGCTCAACTTGCTGCTTTGCAGCAGCAAGTTGACGCGCTGAATCAGCGTTTGTCCGCAACGCAATCGCAACAGGCTTCCCCGATTTTGACCTTGCAATCGCAGATCGATGATCTGAAAAGCGATCTGGAAAAGTTGCGTGGCAGGCTGGATGAACAGGCGCATGAGCTGTCTGTGGCCGAAAAACGCCAGACCGATCTGTATCAGGATCTGGATTCGCGTTTGCGCGCGCTGACGCAGAATGGTACGTCAGGTACGCCAGGCGCGTCAGGGGTATCGTCTGGCAGCGGAGCGGCGAATAGCGCCGATGTAGCTGCTAACGGTGCCTCGGGCAGCGATGCCTCGGGTAATGATACCTCGGGTAATGATACCTCGGGCAATGGTGCAGCAGATACCGGGAACGGTTCGCAAAATGCGATGACTGCACCTGCTGGTGGCGATACAGTGACACGAGATTACCAGCTGGCATTGTCCCAGTTTAAACAGGGCGATTACAAGGGCGCGATTGGCAGTTTTCAAAAATTCGTCAAGGCAAACCCTCATGACGAGCGTGCTTCCAGTGCGCAATACTGGATTGGCAATGCTTATTTTTCCCTCAAGAATTTCAAAAGCGCCGCAGCGGCACAACAAAGGTTGATGGCGCTTTATCCGCATTCACCCAAGGTGCCGGATGCCATGCTCAATCTGTCGAGTGCTCAGGTAGAGATGGGTAATCTCGATGCGGCGCAGGCGACATTGAAAAAACTGGTCAGGAAATTTCCGAATACACCAGCCGCACAATTGGGCAGAAAACGGCTGCAACTGTTAGAGTCAAATTGAGTGTCAAACGAAGCAACGTTACGGGTTAGCGAGATTTTTCATTCCCTTCAAGGCGAAACCAGTCGGGCGGGTTTGCCCACGGTGTTTGTCCGCTTGACAGGTTGCCCGGCGCGTTGCGTGTATTGTGATACCGCGTACGCCTTTCAGGGGGGAGAGCGGTTGACGATAGCCGATATTCTGGCGCAACTGGCTCCATTTGCGACGCCGTATGTTACCTTGACTGGTGGCGAACCCTTGGCGCAACGCGAGGCTTTATCATTACTGATCGCGATGTGTGACGCCGGTTATAATGTATCACTGGAAACCGGTGGTATGCTGGATATTTCAGTGGTCGATACACGTGTATCGCGTATTGTGGATATCAAAACGCCGGGTTCAGGTGAAATGGCAAAAAATCATTGGGAAAATCTGACTCATCTGACAGATCGAGACGAAGTCAAATTTGTGATCACCAGCGAAGAAGATTACTGCTGGTCGCGCGAATTGATACGGGAGCATCATCTGGCTGCGCGGTGCCCGATTCTGTTTTCCCCCGTGCATGGCAGCAATGCCACGGAGATGGCCGAATGGATTTTGCGTGATCGCTTGCCCGTACGCTTGCAAGTGCAGTTGCACAAGATTCTGTGGGGCGAAGCCAAAGGTCATTGAGGGTGTGGATGGTGGTAGAGGATGTCATGATGGAACGGCACGCGGTAATATTATTGTCAGGCGGACTGGATTCGGCCACGGTACTGGCTGAAGCGCGACAAGCCGGTTTTGTCTGCCACGCCTTGAGTTTTGATTATGGGCAGCGTCATCGGGCAGAAATCGTCGCCAGCCAACGGGTTGCCAGCACGCTTGGCGCGTTCGAGCATCGAATTTTTACGCTGGACTTATCATTGTTTGGCGGTTCTGCGCTGACTGATTCCCGGATCGCCGTGCCAGAAGCGGCCTCATCGGGTATTCCCGTGACGTACGTTCCTGCGCGTAACACCATCATGCTGTCGATTGCGCTCGC
>JAJYGL010000053.1 GCA_021790625.1 Pseudomonadota bacterium
AGCGTGGCGAGTGCCTGTTGGTATTTACCAAGTGTGAGATTGTCCTGTGCCAGTATTAAGCGCAATGACCAGTTGTCGGGCTGCGTTGCCAGCAAATTGCGCATATATTGCACGGATAGATCGTCAACACTTTTGTTGGCGCGTATCTGGTCTAACAGGCGTTGACGGGGATAGAGCAATACCAGAACCAGACTCACGGCCAGCACCAGCGCCAGCAGGTTCAATCCGTTGATAAGCCGGGGCCTGGAAAAAATGGCCGGTTTATTGGCACGAGAGTTGGAGTCTGACGTGTCCGCTGGCATGGGTCTGGTAATGATATTGTTGTTGGAATTGCCGGTCGGGGACGATGGTATGCCCTTGATGGTCGCTTAATTGACAGGATGAGGGATGTTGCAGGGTGAAATCAAGAGCGGCGAAGCTGTCGAACGTCAGGTTGATGGTGTTCCCCTGTTTCTGCCACGCGTTTAGTGTTCCATTCGCGTCAATCAGGCGGATGCCGGCAGCCGGAGTTGGCTGAAGGTCGATATTGACGACCGGTGCGTGAATCAGGCTCAGGTAACGGTCGGTATTGTCGTCGTGATAGCCCGCGATGGTGCTGCTGTTTGTCGGATATCCCCATGATTGCGGAATACGCAGGGTGTCGATGGCGCCGTTGCCATAAAACAGCCAGTCATGGCCATCGTAGGCCATGACGGCATGGTAAAAATCCGCCACGCGGCGAATGTATTCGGAGGGAAATACGGGGTGGTAGTGTTGTGATAGCGCCCAGTTCATGACATATTTCAGTGCGACAAGCGAGGCGGGTTTGCTTGCCGAATAAGTGTGAAAATAGATATCGACCGGTTTCAGGCGGCGAGGTGAATTGGTGAGGGTGAATGTTTCGATGACGCGCCGGTAACCGTAAAATGGCCCAGTCCACTCATTGGTGTAGATATTTTCATTCTGGTCCGGGGCAAAAACTTGCAGATAACCACCACGGGTAACGCCAAGCGGCGCAACATAGGTCAGACTGGGCTGGCTGTTGGTGATGGTGGTGTCACCTCCATTCATGTTGAGCAAGCCCAGTTGGTAGGTCAGGGCAATTGCATCAGCGTCAGGGCGGCAGTTGCCAGTCCATAAAAAAACCCGGCAGGTTTTGCCTGCAGGGGTCAGGCGTTGGTTGATGTAGGACACACTGCCGGCGATTTCTCGCTGAATATTAAAGTGATAATGGGGAATGTCCAGTCGCAAACCTTCACCTGAATTATCGTCACCAGCATCGAGCAGTTGCCATTTGAACGGATGGGAGTAGGAATGACTGGCAATTTCGACGTTCGGTAAACGGAAGATTTCACGCGCGACGTGTTCCATTTCGGATGACAGTTTTGGATACAGGCCCCAAGGCGCGGTTTCGCCTTCAATGACGGATACGGCAGCGGGAATGGGATATTTTGTGTATATCTGGTCGAACATGACCTGTGCCGCCAAGGGCGAGCCGGGAAACTCGGCGCGATCGGCAAAGCCATCGCCATCCATATGCGCCATCAGCAAACGGCGACCCGACGAGGTGGTAACGTCAGGTGCGGGCATGTCGGGCAGTCTGAGTGCATGGCGGAAAAAAGCAAACGGGTTGACAAGCCAGCGTGTGCCTTGTTCATAAGGCAGTTCATATAAGGTGAATGGCGACAGAATATAGCCGCCCCACGGTGTGTAGGCTGCCATGTCGCTGGTTTTCGTTCCGGCGCCAAGTTGCAGCAGTGGGGTGCTGTTCGTTCCGGCATGAATGATATCCAGCGTGTTGATAGGTAATGGTACCGGATGTTCAAAGCCAAAAATGGAATCTTGTCGGGCGATGCGCACATTCGTGGCTGGAATCGTATCTTCGACGGTTAGCCCAAATGCTTGCAACAGGCCGTTGTTGCGAGGGAAACCAAATTCATCCAGTACGGCAAGGTGTATGCCCTGTTGAATCTGGTCAAGCAACCAGTCGTGCAAGCGTTGCGCCTGCGCACTGTCCGGCATGGATTCGCCCCACAGGATGATGCCTGCGTATTGCCCGGTCAAGGGAAATTTCGGCAGGGGCTGATTATAGCTGTGGTACTCGGCAATGTAGCCCAGATGTTCGATGGGCATGGCAGCTGTACGCAGGATGGGGTCGAGCATGACATCCTGTTTGCCATCGTATAGCATCATGATGCGTCTGGGTTGAATTTCCGGATCGCCGACACCAATGATGTCCATTTCCGGATCGCTGACCCAGGGAGAAAAACCCGCTGAACGTATTTTTTGTGCCAGTTGGCGTGCCGTCTGGCGTTGTGCCGGTGCGGCGTAATCCATTACGATGACCGGCAGATGGTAATGGTTCTTGACAGTGTCAAGCTCGTCAGCAAGCCAGTTTCTGTCGGTTTCGTTCACGGCAACATAGCTGTGCCGCGTGTTGTCCCATCCCTGATATAACGATTCGGCAGCAACGGCAGTAACGATGTCGTGTACTTGCGGCAATAGTTCAAAACCCCGGTTCAGAATGATACGTAGCGCGGGATATTGTTGGTGAAGTTGGCGCAGGGTGTCAATAATGCCTGCTTCCTGTTGCGTACGTTGCGCGGGTGTGCTGGCCGACAGTTGGTAAGAATCGACGGTGTCAATGAAGATGCCGCGGAATCCTTTGTTCCACAGGGGTGTGACGATGTGCTGAATAAAGAAACGCCGCCAGGCAGGGTTGGTTTCATCCATGACATCATTACCCCAGGTTTTGTTGTGGCCGATTTTTGCGCTGGCGGGAAAATCGACATCGGTTTGCAGGCTGTTTTCTGCTTCACCCAGGCTGGTGTATGCATACAGGCGAGCTTGCATATTGCCAGAAACATGTGCGAAATCCGGTTGGTTGCCTTGTACGATGATGGCATCATAAATGCGCAATTCCGCTGGAAAGGGTGTGCCATAAAAGAAGGCGGCGTTGAAGGCGTGTGATGGCAGGCTGTGCAGCCAAAGCAAGAGGCCGCACAGCAGTGCGACAATAGAATTTGAAGATGACGCTGGTTTCCACATATCAATGATAAAATGGCCAAAAGTACCGGTAAAACCGGTTGCCAAGGGTGGTTGGCTGCCAATGGTTTCCAACGGTTGCGGCTATTTTTTGCTGTTTTAGAAGTTGCCTGGATCTGAATATACGTTTTCTATTCGGCAAACCATTCAGCAAGCAGTAAGGATAAACGATATCGCGCGTTTTGTCTTGACGGAAGATGGCTGTATCAGGCAGCCAGTGTATCAGGCAGCTGGCGGGTTGCCTTGGCGCGCGATGGCGAGCGCACTGGCGACCATGCTGCCAACGTCAGCCAGATTGGCAGGCAGAATCAGGGTGTTGCCTTGTCGCGCAATATTGCCAAATGCCTGAATATAGGCTTCGGCAAGCCGCAGGTTAACGGCATCGCTGCTGGAGGGTTCTTGCATGGCTTGTGCAATACGGCGCAAGGCTTCGGCGGTTGCTTGTGCGGTGATCAGAATGGCTTGCGCCTGTCCTTGTGCCCGGTTGATGGCGGCCTGTTTTTGTCCTTCGGATTCGCGGATGGCTGCCGTCATGGAGCCTTCGGCAAGGTTGATTTCTTCTTGCCGTTTACCTTCCGACTGGGCGATACGGGCGCGTTTTTCGCGTTCGGCAGTAATTTGTGCCTGCATTGCATGTAAGACGGGCTCTGGCGGGGTGATGTCACGAATTTCGTAGCGCAATACTTTGACACCCCAGTTCGGGCTGGCTTCATCCAGTACGGCAATGACGGCGCGGTTGATATCGTTGCGTTCTTCCAGCAAATGATCGAGTTCGCGTTTGCCGCACTCCGAGCGCAGGGTCGTCTGTGCCAGTTGAACGATCGCCATTTGATAGTTCGCGGTGCCATAGCTGGCGAGTTTGGCGTCAGTGATCTGAAAGAAAATGATGCCGTCGATTTTGACCTGGGTGTTATCCTTGGTGATGCATACCTGTGGAGCGACATCCATTGGTATTTCTTTCATGCCATGTTGGTAAGCCACGCGGTCGATGAAAGGGAGGATGATGTTGAGCCCTGGCAGCATGCTGGCATAATAGCGCCCCAGTCGTTCGACAACCCAGACCTCCTGCTGCGGCACGATTTTGACGCTGGTGACGACGAAGACGATGGCGATGACCAGCAGAAAAAGAATGAAAATCATGTTGATTGCTCCAGATGTTGGGCGGCGGTGAGTAGCAGGGTGTTGCCTTCGATGGCCTGGATGATGCAGCGCTCCGAGGGTGGTTGGTCATGGTCGATCCAGCGCGCGTTCCAATCGCTGCCGCGATACACGACACGGGCTGACCCGTCTGGTTGCCAGTCAGAGACGATGACCGGCCGGCCGATGTCGAGTGAATTTGTTTCTGCTTTTCGGTGCCGTTTTTCTTGTCGCCTGCGCAGCGTGACGACAGTAAGGCCAATAACCATCGTCAGCAAAACTGTTGCATCCTGTATGGGGTTGCTCGCACCGGACAGTTCAGCCACGCCGCCTGTCGCGAAGGACAAGCCGATCACCAGCAGGTAGAAGGTGCCGGTCAGTAATTCAGCGACAATCAAAATGGCGGCAAGAGGTAGCCAGTGGACTGGAGTTTCCATGACTGTTCCGATTGAGCGATGCGGTGATTGTAGACCGAAATGATGTCAGTTTAAAGACACGAATCCATATTGGCATGGGTTTTTTGCGAAGAATCTGTACCATATCCATGTCTGTATGCGCGGAAAAATTCAAGATACTCTACATATCAAGACAGGCTGGGCAATGTATCGCCGAAGGCATTTGTTTTGTCGAGCAGGTGAGGAAATTGTGCCATGGCGAGCATTTCTGCATCGCCACGACTGTTACCATAGGCATGCAGGATGGCGTGTGTGGGCAGGATACGTTTCAGGCGCACGGCTTTTTCGGCGCCAAAACAGTTACCGTGCTGCAAATTACCGGTAAAGTTGCCGTTTTCGTCCAGTTCCGGTTCTGAGCCGATGACGTATGTAAATCCGGCCCGTTTCGCCCAGGGCTCGGTATAGACGGTAAGAGATGCTGTTACCAGTACGGTGGTGTGACCAAGCGACTGGTGTTGTTGCAGGCGCTGTTGCATGGCCGGACGTAAGGTTGATGGAATGTGGCACTGGGCAAATTTTTCGCCCAGTTCGTGTAACTCGTCTTTCGACAAGCCACCCAGACAGCGTCGTAACAGGCGTTGCTTGGTATGGGTATTGGATAGCTTGCCTGACAAATAGGCCAGCAGCCATGGCGATTCGAGCAGCAGGTCGATTGCGAGGCGGGGCGTTCCCAGCGTGTATTGCAGAAAAGGCAGCAGCGTATCGCGCCGGGTCAGCGTGCCGTCGAAATCGAAAGCCGCCCAAACCGGTTGGTGTGCGTATTGGTTCATAGCTTGAGTCTTTTGAACACGCGCTCGGGAATGGCGCGAATGATGAACATGATGCCGCACCAGAACCAAGGTAGATAGACGATATCACGCCGTTTGTGCATGGCAGAGATGATGCCACGGGCAATGTCGTCGGCGCTGGCCCATAATATCCCTTTTTTTTCGAACGCCGCGGTCATGGGGGTATCGACAAAACCGGGTTTGATGGTCATCACACTGATGCCGGATGGCGCTAACCGGTTGCGTAACCCTTGCAGATAAATGTTCAGCATGCCTTTTGCGGTACCGTAGACATAGTTGCTTTGCCGGCCGCGATCGCCTGCGACAGAGCTGATGGCGGCAATCAGACCATAACCTTGTATCAGCATCCGCCGCGCTGCCTCGTCAGCCAGCGCGATGGCGGAAATCCCGTTGGTGTGCAGCGCTGCCAATGTGTTGCTGAAATTGGTTTCGCAGGCTTTTTGGTCGGGCAGGTTACCGTGAGCGATGAGTACGGCGTCGATACTGCCAAGTGCAGCGGTGGCAGTATCGAACAGATGCGGGAAATCGGCCAGATTATCGAGATCGGCGGCTTCGCCGCTTACTTTTTGTGTCGGCGCCGCACGAACTTTCAGGTCGTCGATGATGGTTTGCAGTTTTGTCTGGTTACGGCCAATCAGGTGCAGGTCGCAACCTTGCTGCAATAGCCGTCGCGCAGTTGCTTGCGCAATGGCCGATGTGGCGCCAAAAATGAGAATGCGGTGCGGGAAATTCATGAGCTTACCCTGAGCCAGAAATCAGAAGAAAATGCGGGATCTATCCATTGCGAGAAGGTTTCCCATTGCGGAAAGGCGGATTTGAACAGTGATGCGGGCATGCGGGCATCTTTGGCAGGATATATGGCGCCGCCTGCGTCACGGACAATGGCGTCCAGTTCGGTAAAAAGTGCCAGCGTGCGTTGTCCGTGGTTGGGAAAGTCGAGCGCCAGTGTGGCACCTGGCCGTGGAAAGGATAGCATGCCGGGAGGCGGGTGGTTGCCAAAGGTTTTGAGCACGGCCAGAAACGACCCTTGTCCGCTACGCGCTATCCGGTTTAGCAGGCTCGTTGTTCCTGCGCGCATGGCATCTGGCGGCAGGACGCATTGGTACTGGTAAAAACCAGCGCTGCCATAAATGCGGTTCCAGCGGGAAATGGCGTCCAGAGGATAAAAATAGGGGGCATAATGCTGGAGTGAAACACCCGCGCGCGCCTTGTGCCAGTATAGGGTGTTGAATGCGCGTAAACTCAGGCCGTTGACGAGCGATATCGGTGGGTCGAAGGGTACATTGCGCGGCTTTTCGCGCCAGACCGGCAAGTTTTCCTGTGTGGCAGCATGCGTTGCCGCCATGAAGACGCCGCGCCCTTGCCGCTTGCCTTGCGCCAGACAGTCAACCCAGGCAACGGTGTATGGCCAGCGCGTTTCCGCTTGTGCATTGAGCGTCCAAAAATTGTCGATGTGCCCGAAACGGGTGGTTTCGACAGTCATGAACGGATTGGCAACAGGAATCAAAGCAATTTCCGCCCACGTGATGAGGCCGGTCAATCCCAAACCACCGATTGTGGCTCGTAATAATTCTGCGTGTTGTTGGGCGTGGCAGAGCAAACGTTCCCCGGTGCTGCGTAATATTTCAAGTTGTCGTATGTGGTGACCGAAACTGCCCGCCACATGGTGATTTTTGCCATGCACATCATTGGCAATTGCGCCACCTAGTGTTACGTCACGCGTACCGGGGGTGACAGCCAGAAACCAGCCATGTGGTACGACGAGCGCCAGAATGGCACGTAAAGTCACACCGGCTTCAGCGCGCAAAATACCCGTGGCCGGGTTGAAATCGATGAAATGATCCAGTTTGATGGTGTGCAACAATGAACCGCGTCGGTTCAGGCATACATCGCCATAACTCCGTCCACAGCCATGTGCCAGCCAGGGTAATGTGGCGGTTGGCAAATCGGCGTGACGGTCGTGCAGGCGAACGATATTTGCGCTTTGCGGGTTGGGCAGGCGTCCCCAGGCATGAAGTGCCATCATGCC
>JAJYGL010000041.1:0-5108 GCA_021790625.1 Pseudomonadota bacterium
CACAGCCAACTCGATTTCGCTGCGGAGCGCGGCATCAACTTCATCGACACCGCAGAAATGTACCCCGTACCGCCACGGGAACAAACCTACACCCGCACAGAGACTATCATCGGTAACTGGCTACAGCACCAGCCACGCGACAAATGGATTATCGCCAGCAAAGCCGCCGGCCCCCGCCGCGGATTCACCTGGATACGTCAGGGCGAAACCAGCTTTACCCGACACAACCTGCGCACCGCACTTGAAGCCTCACTCAAACGGCTAAAAACCGACTATCTCGACCTCTACCAACTGCACTGGCCGGATCGCCACGTCCCCTTGTTTGGGCAATACCAATTCGACCCCAGCCAAGACACCCCCAGCCTCAGCATCCACGCTCAACTCGAGGCGCTGGCCGGATTCGTCAAAGAAGGCAAAATCCGCTACATCGGCGTTTCCAACGAAACCGCATGGGGACTCATGCAATTCGTCCACCTTGCCAACCAATACGACCTGCCCCGCATTGTATCCGTACAAAACGCCTACAGCCTCATCAGCCGTAGCTTCGAATTCGGCCTGAGTGAAATCGCCCACCGCGAACACCTCTCCCTGCTCGCCTACTCACCATTGGCATTCGGCCACCTGAGCGGCAAATATCTCAACGACCCCAACACCGCCGGACGCATCACCGAATTTTCCGGTTTCGGCCAACGCTACGAAAAACCCAACGTCATCCCCGCTGTCACCGCCTACGCCGCCCTTGCTCGCCAACATGGCATAACACCCGCGCAAATGGCACTCGCCTTCGTCTATCACCGCTGGTTCGTCACCAGCACCATCATTGGTGCCACCAACCTGAAACAACTGCAAGAAAACATCAGCGCGTGGGAAACCTCCCTCGACGAAAACATCCTGCACGCCATCGAACAAATACACCTGCGTTACATGAACCCCGCCCCATAGCAAAAATCGGAACGAAAATGACGCGTTTGAATGGTCGCCCCCATTTCTCCGGATTTCACCACGGTTGCGTTTTTTTATCAGGATTTATTTTATCAGGCGCACGTAAAACCTCGCCGTCCAGGGCGGGGAGTTCCGTGCTCCCGGCGTTTTTTGGGGGTGGTTGTCGATCAACCAATCTCACCAGGTGTTGCCACCAACGCTCAACAAGATTGTCTGTCGAGTATGACACAGCCTTTCCCATGACCGTGCTGTGAAAGCATGGTGCAACCGTTCATCCACCAGATGGAACAAAAGTTTCATACGAAACAAAGACCAGTGAAGGCGCGCCAATTCATAAAAAATCGAGCCAAGTGCCATTCGGATTAGCCCCTGATTTCGATAGATCAGGATTAGTGGTTATGCAACTTCTCCTGCAACCATACTTTAATAAGCGACTGATAAGGCACATCGCGAGAATTCGCCGCAGCCTTTATTGAATCCAGAAGATGCTGTGGCAATCGTAGTGAAATGGTCTTGGTCGTAGGTTTCAAATTGGGCAGCACAACTTTTTGTGCTTTTTTCCAATCCACATAAGCCGTTGAATCCTCTTTGTTCCAGAAAGCCCGTTCTTCAGCCTCAGTAGTAAATTTTGGTATAGGTTTAAGTTGATTGTTCATAGATCATGCGCTCCTTTTTGTGCATATCTCTGGCCGAAATTACCCGAATCCTCTCACCCTCATTTCGTAGTGTAAAAGTGATATGCAACGTTCGTCCATCGTCTGACTTGCCTAATGCATGAAAACGTAACTCGGCTTGACTGTGCCCGATGTCGGCAAGCAGTAAAAGTGGCTCATTGAAAAAAACCTGCTCTGCTTCGGCCATTGAAACGCCATGCTTTTCGTTTTTGCGGGCATTCCCTTCGTCCCAATCAAAACCAGTGATTTTAATATAGTCAATCATTTTTGTATATTATGAAAATATGCAATAAAACACAAGCTGCGCAACAGGTTCTGTTGAAAATAAATTCCGGGACCCCAAACAACCCGCTCGGCAACCATGTTTCTGGTTGACACCAATAATGAGTCAACGGCCTTCAGACCGATGGGTATTCAGTCAGAGAGGGGCCCCTGGTCGCGCTAAAACCTCGCCGTTCAGGGCGGTGAGTGCTCCTGTCGACCTGAAAGGCGGAGTTTAACCCGGTAAGAATGAAAAACAATACGCATCAATCTCATTGTCAACACCAAACGAATCCACGGAAAGAAAATTCATAATACAATCCAGACCGGATTATTCAGTCCCGGCAAGAATGCCGGGGCGAAAAATGATTTTGTCGGACCTGGAAAAAGCCGATGCGCAGGAATCAATGGTGGTTTCCAGCTCTTCACACCAGGACGGGTGGCTATAACTCATATCCTTGAAGAACCACAACCCCAACTTGGATTGCAGCGCAGCGGACAGCATGTGGATCTGTTCGCCGGCCTCCGGCCCCACGATACAGCCACCCAGTAACTGACCGGTTTCCGCATCGTGCACCACTTCAGTAAACCCCTCGAAATCATGATAAGCGCGCGCTTTACCGGAGCCAGCCAGGCTGGAACGTGCCACTTCCTCCTCAAAACCGGCATCCTCGGCTTGACCTTCGGACAGCCCGACGCTGGCCATTTCCAGTGCCGAATGGATCACGAACGGAACCTTGAAATAATTGGCATGCAATTCGTTGCCTCTGATAGCATTGGTTGCCGCCAGCTTGCCATCGTACAGGGCTGTATTCGCGGTCATCGGGCTGAACATGGGGCTGCGTTTGACATCACCCACCGCATAGATGCCTGCCACACTGGTTTCCAGGTATTCGGAAGTAACGATGAACCCTTCGGCATTAACGGTCACGCCAATCTCTTCCAGCCCCAGACCCTGAGTTTGTGGCTGTCGACCCACGGCCACCAGCACGTAGTCATAATGGGCACGTTCACAGTTGCTGAATTCAACTTCGACGCCGTTTTTTTCAACGCCGTTTTTTTCAATCCTGGTAGAAACAACATTGAGATTGTTACATACCTCGATGCCCAGACGGCTCAATTTTCTTTCCAGCGCACCGCATGCCCGATCAGGCATGCTCGATTGATAGAGCAGGCGATCTCCCTGCTCCACGATACGCACTTTGGCGCCAAACTGATGGAGCAGATAACCGAATTCCACGCCTATGGCCCCGCCACCCACGCAAAGCACCGAGCGCGGCAGTTCATCCAGATTAAACAACAGATCTCTGGAATTCACGATGACACGCCCATCGGTAGGGCAGGCCGGCAGTTCCCTGGGAGCGGATCCTGTGGCAATGATGATGCGCGGCGCCTGCAGTTCAAGCGCAGCCGCACCGTCATCTGCCAGCGGCGTTGTCAAGCTGACGTGCACCCGTTGCCGGTCGATGAAGCGGGCTTCGCCACGAAAAAGGCGTATGCCCGTATGTTTGAGCCAAAGCAGAAAATTGTCGCGAATACCCTTGACGACGGCATTTTTATGCGCCATCGCGGCCTTGATATCACCTCTGACGTGGCCCACCAACCCGCGCCCCTCCAGTTCGTTCACACTGGCGATAAGGCTGGCCATGTGCAGCAGGGATTTTTTCGGGATACACCCCTGGTTGAGGCATGTCCCCCCGGGCAGATCACGTTCAATCAAGGCAACCTTTGCGCCCAAATATGCGGCATTAATGGCGGCTTTATAACCGCCCGGCCCGCTACCGATAACGATGAGGTCGAATTGCATGGCTTGAGTATCCATAGGTCAGATGCGGTTGCTTGCGGAATGCGACACATTGGCGAATCCTGACCGGGCGCGAGCGCCTGCCACGACATTCAACATTGCGTCACTTGATAGAACCCGATGACTTTCATGAATCAGCACATCCGCGCGCTCAACATTCACCGAGGCATCATGAGCGGAGGAAAACTGAATTTGTTGGGCGGCAAAGGCGGTCACCGTAATCATGTACGTGCTCCTGTTCCATTTGGCTAAAATCGATTCGACTGGTTAATTCCCGGAACTTGACCCGATCTGTTTTGCGACCATACTGAAGGACGCACGCCGTGCGGTTCTGTCGCAAGCGTACATACCAACGGGATTCAGTTTATCCTAAAGACCTTTAGATGAACAGGGTAAATCTGGATGTTGTAAATCTGGATGTTGTGGGCAAAGGGAGTACGATTCCAAAACGAATGGACAAGCGCGGATCGATATGATTTGACCCCCATTCGCATGCACCCAATCTTCGCGGGAATAACAGCAGCTCCCTACTTTTTACACTCACCCACATAAACACCATCAAGCGTTTCTTCAAACGTTGAAGTCATTCCGCCCGGCAAAGTATTTTTGCCATGAATCTTGCCGTGGTAACTACGCGCCCCTTTATCGAGGGTAATATCGCCAAGTATGGATGTCGTGATCTTCATACCGTTAGGCAACGATTCCGTACACAACACATCGAATTTGCTCAAAGAATCAGTCAAGGTCTTGCACGACTGGCCTGCGGGTTGATGCATCATCCACTCAGCCCAGTCCTGTCCTTTGTTGCACGCCAGATAATGCAAGGATTGGTGCACCGGCGCAGTGATTACCGCCGTCATTGACCATTCACCCGCCTGGAGGTGTTCATTTGGCGCAGCGTACGCAACGGAACCCAGCATTGCCCATGTCAAACCCAGCATCATGACCTTCATCGTTTGAATTCTCCGGTAAATTTTCTTGTAAAACTGGTTGTAAAACTGGGCAGTGAGCAATTGACGCCTTTATTTGTATTTTGTATTTTGAGTGATTGGTACTTCAAGCCACCTCAAGCTCCACATGCACTCGCTGTCCAAGGGACGTTGCAATATTTACCAAAGCATCGAGTGAGAAACGCGAGATTCGACCACGCAACAAGTCATTGATGCGCGGCTGTGTAACCCCGCAATGGCTGGCCGCTTCAACCTGTGTCCAGTTGTTTTCTTCAATAAGGGCGGTAATTTTGTCCATTAGTTCAGAGCGAACCCGAAGGTTAGCCGCTTCCTCTGGCGTGTCGGCAAGTGCGTCCCATATGCTGCCGAATTCAGTATTTGGCTTGGTCATTTCTCACCTCTATTCAATTGAGCGAAACGCGCCTTCGCGGTTTCAATATCACGTCTCGACGTGGTTTGTGTTTTCTTCTGGAAAGC
>JAJYGL010000041.1:5738-7381 GCA_021790625.1 Pseudomonadota bacterium
GGTTCCCTAAACTTTGGCCCAGA
This sequence comes from Pseudomonadota bacterium, assembly GCA_021790625.1. GTDB lineage: Bacteria > Pseudomonadota > Gammaproteobacteria > Burkholderiales > Sulfuriferulaceae > Sulfuriferula. The sequence goes on from JAJYGL010000041.1 coordinate 5,762, forward strand.
ATACCGACATGGGTATTGCAAACATATCAGCGCCAAACGGCACCACCTCTCGACCACTGTACAACAGGATGCCGCGTTGAAATGCGTGCGGTTCAGTTTCCTTGAGGTAACGCAAGCCATTAAAATCTTTGCTGCTCACGCTCTGGCTGGCCTTGACTTCAACGCCGGTCAATTTCCCCATGCGGTTTTCGAGCACAAAATCAACTTCTACCCCTGATTGCGTGCGGTAATGCCACAACGTCAACTGCTTCGTAGTAAAGGCCAAATGCTTGATCAGCTCGCTGAACACCCAAGTTTCCACCAAAGCACCTGGCAAACCGGCTACCGCCCCCAGATGCGCTTCGGTCTGACCTAGCAGATGAGCCAACAAGCCACTGTCCGGCAGATAAAGCTTTGGGGATTTGACCATACGCTTACCCAGATGACGTTCCCATGCTGGCAATCGATAGACCAGGAACAAGGTTTCCAGCAGAGCGAAATAGCGTTTCAACGTGGTCTGAGCCAAACCGCTGGTGCGCGACAACTCGGCAAAATTCAACAATCCCGCACTGCGAGTAGCAAGCAACCGGAGTAATTTTGGAAATTCCACCAACTGTTCGATCTGCGCAAGATCTCGCACATCACGCTGCATGATGGCTTGCAAATAATTGTCAAACCATGCCTGTCTGCGCCGACTAACAGCACGTGTCAGCGATTCCGGATATCCTCCGGCAAGCAGCTTTACGATCAGCTCCCCTCGATCACACGGCGATATCGGCAAAGAATATACCGGTTCGTCAAATAAGCCATCCGCAAGATTCAGTGTAGGGGAGCCTGCCACTTCGGCATTCGATAAAGGCCAAAGCGTTACGATTTCCATGCGCCCCGCCAGCGAATCCGCCACATGCGGCAACAGCAAGACGTTAGCCGAACCGGTCAACAAAAAACGGCCAGGACTGCGATCTCTGTCAACGGCGGCCTTGATTGCCAGGAAAAGGCCAGGCGCACGCTGCACCTCATCCAGACTGACTGGGTCATTAATCCCGGAAATGAATCCATCCGGATCACTCGCGGCTGCCGCCAGGGTTGTGGCATCGTCCAAAGTAAAATACCGGCGCTGCGCTGTGGCTGACAAAGACTGGATCAGGGTGCTCTTCCCCGTTTGACGCGCACCATTCAGCAATACCACAGGGGTATCCGCGAGCGCATCCTGAAGCAAAGGCAAAACATGTCGACTATACATGCCACCAGTATAATGGATGAATATCATCCACACAATGGCTGAATATCATCCATATATCAAGCAATCATTTTGCTTTTTCTTTGGATTTCGGCATGATGGTTTTCCTGTTTACCTACCCGGAATTTTCAGTCGCCCAATGATAAGGATGTGCCTTCGCGCAAGAAAGCCCGCACCCAAACTTTCATACACCGGATGCGGTTTCATAAATCGTGGCCTGTCCCGAATTTTGTACGGCGCCGGGGAATCTCCTGCATTTCCGGCCTGGCTGCACCAAGGGCGGCAAGCCGTTTGGCAGATTGGACCCGAACAAAGGTCTTGATAGCCTCACGAAACAGATCGGCTTTTTCCATGGCCGGATCGGCCACCTCTAGCGCCCTATCGTACAGGGCGTCGTCAAT
>JAJYGL010000102.1 GCA_021790625.1 Pseudomonadota bacterium
GGCCGGATATCAGCATCTCTTCTGATTTCATCATCGGCTTTCCGGGAGAAACCGAGGCAGATTTTTCTGCCACGCTACGCCTGATTGAAGATATTGGTTATGACATTTCATACTCGTTCATGTATAGCCCCAGACCGGGCACACCAGCAGCAGATTTGCCTGACGACGTGCCTCTGGCGGAAAAACAGCGGCGTCTCCAACTGGTGCAAAACGCGCTGGCTGCCGGTGTGGAGAAAGTGGCGCAGCGTATGCTGGGCAGTGAACAGCAGGTGTTGGTGGAAAGTGTTGCCCGGCGCGATGGCCGCGAGTTGATTGGTCGTAGCGCGAACCACCGCATTGTCAATTTTGCGGGTGATACCAGCCTGATCGGTCAGTTGGTCACCGTTCGCATTTTGGAAGCACGTACGCACCTGTTGCGTGGTGAGCGTGTTTCGTGATGCAGTTCTCGTTGACACCCGTGGACAATGTCCGTTTGGCGAATTTGTGTGGTGTACTGGAAGAAAATTTACGTCAGATTGAAAATACGCTCAATGTGCGTATTGCCCGGCGTGGTGAGCAGTTTCACGTCGAAGGCGAACTGGATGCCAGGCGCAAGACGCAGCAATTGTTGCAACGGTTTTACCGTGATGCACAACATCCGGTCGCGGTGGAAGACATTCAGCTTGCACTCATCGAGATGGCGCATCCGATGGAAGAAGATGCGTCAGTGGTGCTGCATACACGGCGCAGCGATTTGCGCGGCCGCACACCGCACCAGAACGATTATCTGGCGCAAATTCAATCCCACGATGTGACTTTTGGCATCGGGCCTGCCGGCACTGGCAAGACTTATTTGGCCGTGGCCAGCGCAGTCGACGCATTGGAACGCGATTTGGTCAAACGCTTGATTTTGACCCGTCCGGCAGTCGAAGCTGGCGAACGGCTGGGATTTTTGCCGGGAGACATGGCGCAAAAGATTGACCCTTACCTGCGCCCGTTGTATGACGCCCTGTATGATTTGATGGGTAGCGAGAAAATGGCGCGTCTGTTTGAACGGGGAATCATCGAGATTGCGCCGCTGGCGTACATGCGTGGCCGTACATTGAATCAGGCGTTCATTATCCTTGATGAAGCGCAAAACACGACCCGTGAACAGATGAAGATGTTTTTGACCCGTATTGGTTTTGGCTCGCGCGCGGTGATTACCGGCGACATGACGCAGGTTGATCTGGCGCGTCATGTCAAAAGTGGGCTGCTTGACGCGAGCGAAGTGCTGCGAGATGTGCGCGGCGTGGCGTTCAGCTGGTTTGATGCCGAAGATGTGATGCGGCATCCTTTGGTTGCTCGCATCGTTCATGCGTATGAACAGCGTGATGCCAATGAGGCATGAATTACGGTTGAGCGTTCAGCACGCGGTGCGTGGCGTTGGCGCACCGTTGCGGGCGCAGATATTGCGTGCCGTTCGTATCGCGCAGGAGCGGGATGCCGAGGTCACCGTGCGCATCGTCGGCGAAGCGGAAGGTTTGACATTGAATCAGACGTTTCGTCATCAACATCACGCGACAAATGTGTTATCGTTTCCGTACGCGCAGATACCCGTGGTTCAGGGCGATCTGGTGCTGTGTGCGCCGGTTGTGGCGCGCGAAGCGCAGGAACAGGGCAAGGAATTATTGGCACATTATATGCATCTCATCGTGCATGGCATGTTGCATTTACAGGGTTACGATCATGAAAATGAAATTGATGCACGAATTATGGAGCAACGAGAGATTGTGCTGGTCGCCAGACTTGGTTTTGCCAACCCTTATGCATTGATGGAGTAATGTCACCATGGAAGAACCTTCCAGACCGCGTTGGCTGGAGCGACTGGCCGCCTGGCTTGGTCATGAGCCGGAAACCCGGGATGAATTGATCGAAATGCTGCAAGGCGCAGTGGACCATAATTTGCTTGATGCCGATGCCATGCTCATGATGGAAGGCGTTATCTATGTAACCGAGCAGCAGGTGCGGCATGTCATGGTGCCACGAGCACAAATGGATGTGCTGGACATCAACGAACCGATGGAAAAACTGATACCAATCGTCATTGAAGCCGCGCATTCGCGCTTTCCGGTTATCGACAAGAATCGTGATGATGTCGTTGGTATATTGCTTGCCAAGGATTTGTTGCAATACTATGCCAACACCGGATTTCACTTGCGCGAGATGTTGCGTCCGGTGGTGTTTGTGCCAGAGTCGAAACGGCTGAACGTGTTGCTGAAGGAGTTTCGTGTCAGCCGTAACCACATGGCGATTGTGGTGGACGAATTTGGTGGCGTGTCCGGATTGGTGACGATTGAAGACGTGCTGGAACAGATCGTCGGCAATATCGAAGATGAATATGACTTTGACGAAACGGAAGACAATATCATTCAGGACAAAGGCGGACGCTATCGCATCAAGGCGGTGACGGAACTGGGAGACTTCAATGCGGTCTTCGGTACAACGTATGAAGTGGGAGATTTTGGCAGCACGATTGGCGGATTGGTGTTACACCATTTTGGGCACATGCCCAAACGCGGTGAGGCAATTGCGTTCGATGGATTGCATTTTGAGGTGTTGCGTGCCGATAGTCGGCGTATTCATACCCTGCTGGCAGAAAAACGCAGCGGGTAATTGAAAAAAGGATGGCAAAATGAAATTGAACCAGAATCTGATTGACGAAGTGAGTGGCAAATTCAGCCAAATATTGCAATCGGGGCCCGTAAAAGATGTGGAACAAAATCTGCGCGCCTTGATACAGAGCCTGTTGCAAAAACTGGATCTGGTGACGCGAGAAGAGTTTGATGTGCAGCAGCAGGTGTTGCTGCGTACCCGTGAACAGTTACAGGCGCTGGAAGCACGGGTTGTTGCTCTGGAGCAGCAGTTGGCCCCGGTGGCCACAGAAGCAGCCAGCGCCGTCACCATCGCCGTCACTGAATAAAGCGCCATGGGCATTGCTGTGGTGCGTAGCCGCGCACTATCGGGGATACGCGCACCCGAAGTTGTGGTGGAAGCGCACCTGGCAAATGGTTTGCCCGGTTTTACGCTGGTTGGGTTGCCGGAAACCGAAGTCAAGGAAGCCCGTGACAGAGTTCGTGCTGCCATCCAGAACTCTCGGTTCGATTTTCCAGCCAGCCGAATTACGGTCAATCTTGCGCCGGCTGATTTGCCGAAAGAATCGGGGCGTTACGATTTGCCGATTGCGCTAGGGATACTCGCCGCGTCAGGACAAATTCCGCTTGTTTCGCTGGATGGGTATGAATTCGCAGGCGAACTGGCACTGACGGGCGCCCTGAGGTCGGTGCAGGGTGCATTAGCCATGGCCATAGGCGTGCGCGATGCCGGACATGGCTTTGTTCTGCCGCAGGTCAACGCGGAGGAAGCGGCGCTGATAACGGATAGTCGCGTATATCCGGCCACGTCGCTACTGGACGTTTGCGCTCATCTCACCGGTCGACACACGATTGCCCCGCATCAGACAGCATCCGCACCGGCATCAGCCGAATCGTGGCCTGATTTTCACGAAGTCAGAGGACAGGCCATGACCAAACGCGCATTGGAAATTGCAGCGGTGGGCGGACACTCGTTACTGATGGTCGGGCCACCCGGTACAGGAAAATCCATGCTGGCCTCCCGCATGCCCGGCATTTTGCCGGATATGGACGAACAGGAAGCGACCGAATCGGCAGCACTGTTGTCATTGGTCGGACGTTTTGATGCCAGATCGTGGCGCAAACGTCCGTGGCGCGCACCCCATCACACAGCGTCAGCGGTAGCATTGGTTGGCGGCGGGTCACAACCGCGACCAGGCGAAATTTCGCTGGCGCATCACGGCGTATTGTTTCTGGACGAACTACCGGAATTCCCTCGTGCGGTGCTGGAAGTGTTGCGGCAACCGCTGGAAACGGGAGCCATCCATATTTCGCGCGCTGCACGTCAGGTAGAGTTTCCTGCCCGTTTTCAGTTGCTGGCGGCAATGAACCCTTGTCCCTGCGGATATTTCGGCCATCCGTCCGGGCAGTGCCGTTGCACGCCCGACCAGATTGCGCGCTATCGGGGCAGGCTGTCTGGCCCTTTGCTGGATCGCATCGATCTGCAGGTTGAAGTGCCGGCGTTGTCCATTGACAATCTGCAACAGGCGGCCGATGGCGAATACAGCAATATTATCCGCGCGCGGGTGGTGCAGGCGCGCGAGCGTCAAATGTCGCGGCAAGGGATGCCGAACGCCTGGTTGGGCAGCGCACAGATTGACGAGCATGCAATGCTGGCTGAAAAAGCCGTCGCGTTGCTGAAACAGGCGATGCAAAAGCTGAATCTGTCTGCCCGCGCGTACCACCGGATTATCAAGGTGGCGCGCAGTATTGCCGATTTGGCGAACAGTGAAGTGATACAGGCTGGACATATGGCCGAGGCGATACAATACCGCCGTTTATCAAACTGAATTTATTTACTTGTAACGGAGTCTGCATGTCGACCCTTCATGAAGCGCGAACCGGTTGGCGCGAGGAAATGCGCTCAGCGTGGCTGTATCACCGATTGGCGGAATGTAGCCCGCCCAATGAACAGGCACTGTTCTTTGAGTTGGCTCATGCAGCAGAAGAACAGTCCGTGCTATGGGCGCAGCAGTTGCAACAACATGGCGAGCAACCACCGGCAAGCTTTGCCCCGGATATGCGCAGCAAAATCGTGATTGGGTTGGTACGGTTACTGGGCGCGCGAACCTTGCGTCCAGTATTATCTGCGATGAAAATTCGTGGTATGGCGATATTCAATACGCAGCCATCGCACCATGCTTTGCCGGAAAATCCGGAAGATCTGGCGCATCACCATCAAATGGACGCCGTTACCAATTTGCGGGCCGCCGTGTTTGGCGTCAATGACGGGTTGATTTCCAACGCCAGTCTGATGTTGGGGATGGTTGGCGCCACGGCGAACCAATCGCATACCATCGTCTTGACCGGAATCGCCGGATTATTGGCGGGGGCTTTTTCCATGGCGTCGGGTGAGTATGTTTCTGTGCGCTCACAGCGTGAAATGTATGAATACCAGATTGGATTGGAACGCGAAGAATTGATGTTGTATCCGGAAGAAGAATCTCGGGAACTGGCGATGATTTACCACGCCAAGGGCATGCCGCTGGAAGACGCGCGGCGATTTTCTTCACGGCTCATCAGCGATCCGGAAAAGGCGCTCGACACCTTGGCGCGAGAAGAGTTGGGCATCAATCCACAGGATTTGGTGTCGCCTTGGGGTGCGGCCGTGGCATCATTCTTCGCTTTTGCGGGCGGAGCATGTTTGCCTTTGCTGCCTTTTCTTTATTTCTCCGGTCAAAAAGCGGTGTGGGCAACGGTGATGGTCACTGGAGTGGCGCTATTTGTCATCGGAGCGGGATTGAGCCTGTTTACCGGACGGAATGCCGCCATGAGTGGACTGCGAATGTTGCTGATTGGTATGGCAGCAGGTGGGGCTACATATTTTATCGGCAGATTGTTTGCCTGATAAATAGCAAGACGGCGGGGTCAGGTCTAGCTTTTAGCAAAAGACGGGTTATGGTTCTGTATAACACGTCACGATCTATCCGAAAAATGTTAAGAAGCATTGATTGATACACATCATTCCTAGACCTGACCCCGCCGTCCTAGACCTGACCCCGCCGTCCAAGGCACTTCGGAGAAAAGAGATGCTATGACAGTCGCCAACGAGATTTGCTGCCCGAACTGTTTTTCCATGATTCCGGCCGAAGCGAAGAGTTGCCCCGCGTGCGGAGAGCGCATAGCAAGTTTGAGTGCTCGAGGTTACCGGGAAAAACTGCTACATGCCTTGGCACATCCCTTGGACGATATACGTATGAGAGCCATCATTGCCCTTGGCCTGCGCCGCGAAACAGTGACAGCCGTACCCTTGGCAGAATGCGCCCTGCGGCACCCGACAAATGTGGTGGAGGGAATGGAGGTCGTGTATGCCCTGAGAAATATCGGCGCATCAAGGGAAAGGCTGCACGCCTTGGCGATGCTCGCTAACGATCATGCTGCCCGTGCTGTGCGCGCAGCGGCAAAAGCAGAATTGGAGCGGAATTTGGCGGACGGTGAATCAACAGACGGCGGGGTCAGGTCTAGCTTTTAGTAAAAAACGGGTTATGGCTCTGCATAACACGTCACGATCTATCCGAAAAAATGTTAAGAAACATTGATTGATACACACCATTCCTAGACCTGACCCCGCCGTCGCTACAAGCTTTTTCTCGTTTGGCAAGAGAAGTCGGTCTTGGTGGCATTATTTACCAATCTGTCCGGAATCCCGAACCTTCGTGGTGCGTTGCCATTCTGGCACCAGATGCTTTTTCTGATAATAAGCCAAATCCAATCATGCAAACCTGGTGGCTTCTCGTTAAACAAGATGAAGTCGTTTGGCGAAGAGACGATCAAGCCATTATGTTTAAAGCAAGTTGCTGGATATAATCACAATTGGGACCCTCGACAAGTTATAATCCAATTTGACAACACGCACCACGCCTCTCCACTCTGTGCACCAGGTGGGTTACTTTTTCGGAATGGATCAAGATGAAAATTACCGCCAGCTTGGACAAAAGAATCAGACGCGCTGTCCAAACCTCGATGCTAATCGAGGGTTATAAATCTGCCCAGTCGCCAGCAATCAAAGAGCAGGTCAAAGCCCTCATGGAACATCACCGTGTCCAAGTATCAGTTCACCGCAAGTAATATTTACATCCCCGGCACAGATCTTCCTGAAAATCTTCTGGGAATAAACGAGCCGGAGTTGCTGCACGAAATTGAAGAAGCCCTGTTGCAACAGGCATACCATATATTCATCGCCGAATGTGAACCCAACACCAGCTTTGACGAGGCCTATTTCAAATCACTACACCGACGAACTTATGAATCGCTCTATAACTGGGCAGGCGCGTACCGAACCGTCGACATGAGCAAAGGCGATTCGCTGTTTTGCCGAGCGGTCTATCTTGAACAGGAATCCCGGCGCATTTTCCGTCTTCTGGAAGACGAATATTTCTTGCGCCAGGTCCAAGACTGCTCTGCGGAAAAATTTGCCGGACGGCTGGCATACTACCAATCTGAATTGATCGCCTTGCACCCCTTTTACGAGCCCAACGGGCGCATTATTCGCTTATTTTTGACCTGATCGCCGTTGTCAATGGTTACGCCCCAATTGACTATGGTGAGGCTTTGATGGGCCAATCGGAAAATACCTACATACAAGCCTCCATCGCATGCGTGCAACGAGCCGACCATCAAAAGCTCTACCAAATCATCTTGCAAGGACTAAACAAACTGGATACCTCACAATGAGCTTCCCAACCCACCTCGAACATAACTCATGGGACGGGGCCTGGCGGGC
>JAJYGL010000221.1 GCA_021790625.1 Pseudomonadota bacterium
AAACCATGCAACGCAACTGGATAGGCAAAAGCCAGGGTTGTGAAGTACATTTTCCATACGATCGGGACAGTATCAGCCTCGACGGTGTGCTGAAAGTTTACACTACCCGACCTGACACCCTGATGGGTGCCACGTATGTCGCACTTGCCGCCGGCCATCCGTTAGCAACGCTTGCTGCACAAAACAACCCTGCGCTGACCGACTTCATCGCTGAATGTCTACGTGGCAGCGTTGCTGAAGCGGATCTCGCAACGCAAGACAAGCGTGGCATGGTCACCGGTTTTTTTGTGATACACCCGTTAAATGGCGAAAAACTGCCTGTCTGGATCGCCAATTATGTGCTGATGGGTTATGGTGAAGGGGCCGTGATGGCCGTTCCTGCCCACGATGAACGGGATTTCGCGTTCGCCATGCAATACGGCCTTCCCGTGCGCATGGTGATTGCTTCTGCAACTGGCGCTTATGATAGCGTTGCAGCGCCCTGGCAAGCGTGCTACGCCGAGCATGGTCTGTGTGTTCACTCTGGTGTGTATGATGGTATGGATTTCGCTACGGCATCGGCCGCCGTCAGTCGTGATCTTGCTGCCCGCGGACTAGGTGGCCCTCGTACCCAGTTCCGATTGCGTGACTGGGGTATTTCGCGCCAGCGTTATTGGGGATGCCCCATTCCCATCATTCACTGCGAACATTGTGGCGACGTACCTGTCCCTGCGCAGGATTTACCCGTCGTCCTGCCTGAGGATGTCGCTGTCACCGGCGCCGGTTCTCCGCTGGCGCGCATGCCGGAATTCTATCAGTGCACTTGCCCGCAATGCGGCCAGCCAGCCAGACGCGAAACCGACACCATGGACACGTTCGTTGAATCATCATGGTATTACGCTCGCTATACCAGTCACGATTGCACAACAGCCATGCTCGATGAACGCGCCGATCACTGGTTGCCGGTCGATCAATACATCGGCGGTATCGAACACGCTATCCTGCACCTGTTATATGCGCGCTTTTTCCACAAACTGCTGCGCGACGAAGGTCTGGTGCGCAGTCACGAACCATTTGACCGCTTGCTCACACAAGGGATGGTCGTCGCCCCCACCTTTTATCGTGAGCATCCGGATGGTCACCGTGACTGGTTCAGCCCGGCTGAAGTCGATGTCAAACATGACGAGCGCGGCAGGCCAACCAGCGCAACTTTGCTCGCCGACGGCCAACCCGTGAACTTGGGCGGCATTGAAAAAATGTCCAAATCGCGCAACAACGGCGTTGATCCGCAAACCCTGATTAAACAATATGGTGCTGATACCGCCCGCCTGTTCATCCTGTTCGCTGCACCGCCAGAGCAAAGTCTGGAATGGTCAGACAGCGGTGTTGAAGGTGCGTCGAGATTTTTACGTCGCCTATGGACATTCTGCGCCGAGCACATCAACGCGGGCATCGTTCCGGCATGGCATGCCGGTGAATCCGAACCGCTACCGGAATCACTCAAAGCACTTCGCCGGCAACTGCACAACGCCATCCATAAAACAGATGACGACTATAAGCGTCGGCAAAGTTTCAATACCGCCATCGCCACCATCATGGAGTTACTCAACAGCCTGTACCGCCTGAATGACCGCAGCCTCTCGGCCCGCCGCGTGATACAAGAAGCACTGGAAGCCATGCTGATCATGCTCTCTCCAATTGCCCCCCACCTTTGCACGGCACTCTGGCAATCACTTTGCCCGCAGCGCGCACTGAATGCCTGGCCGGATATCGATGAAACCGCCCGTCAGCAGGACACCATCACCCTGATGATACAAGTCAACGGCAAACTGCGCGGCGAGTTGCAAACCGCACCAGACGCCTGCCACGAACATATTGAACAACTGGCGTTAACAGAACCTGGTATCCAGAAATTTCTCACCGACCATGCTGTCAAAAAAGTGATTGTTGTCCCCGGCCGTCTCGTCAACATTGTCCTGCAGGAATAGATCATGCCCTATCGCGCCCGCCGTACCCGCCTGATAATCTGGATAACCGCCCTGGGGTTTTTGCTCACCAGTTGCGGATTTCATCTGCGCAGCCAGGTAGAGATACCCTATCGTTCCCTGTATGTGGACGGCACCGCCCCTGTTGCCGCTGTCTTGCGGCAACTGATTCCGTGGGGCGGGCATCCGGAAAAACTTGCCACCTCCTCGGCCACGGCAGAGCGTACCATCCAGATTCTGGAAGAAAACAAACAAATGATCATTTTGGCCATCAACGGAGCGGGTTTGGTCAGCGAGTACCAACTACAGGACGAAATCAAATACTGTCTGCTCGACCAACAACAAAAACAGGTTCTGGCTCCGCTCAAACTCACCCTGACCCGTGACATGGCGTACAACCCGAACGAACCCTACGCCTACGGAAGTGAAGAAGATTTTCTGTACCGCGACATGGAAACCGACGCTGCTCGCCAGATACTCTACCGCATTGCCATGTTGGACAAATAAACGTCATGCAACTGCGCGTTGAGCAGCTACACGCCCACCTGACACAGACATTGGCGCCCTTGTATTGCATTCAAGGCAATGAAATCCTGCTCGTACAAGAGGCCGCCGATGCCATCCGCGAAACCGCAAAAGAACGCGGATGCAGTCAACGTGACTTGCACCTCATCGACAACCATTTCAACTGGCGTACCCTGATGGACAGCAGCCTGACCAGTTCGTTATTTGCTGAGCAACGCCTGATCGAACTGCGCATCCCCTCCGGCAAACCCGGCACGGAAGGGGCAAACACATTGCAAGAATGGTGCAAACAGCCACCAGCAGACACCGTCACGCTCATCCTGCTACCCAAGCCGGAACGCGCTACCCGCAACGCCAAATGGTTCACTGCTCTGACCAACGCAGCAGTAACGCTGGAAATCGCCTCCATGACGCGCGAACATCTGCCCCGCTGGATTGCCGAACGACTGGCGCGACAACAACAACAAGCCGACCGCGCAGCATTGCAATGGATGACCGACAAGACCGAAGGCAACCTGCTCGCGACGCAACAGGAAATTCTCAAACTTGGCCTGCTCTACCCGGCAGGAAAACTGACACTGGAACAGATACAGGCAGCACTGCTTAACGTGGCCCGCTATGATCTGTTTCAACTGACCGACGCGCTGCTGGAAAAACAACTGACGCGCGCCATACACATCCTGCGTAGCCTGCGCGAAGAAGGAGAAGCCAGCACACTGATTTTATGGGGAATCACCCGCGAACTGCGTCAACTGCACCAACTGGCCGACACCCCGACCGCACAACGCCGACAAGCCATGTTTGCACTCGGCATACGCGACAAACGGCAAACTATCGTCGAACAGGCCCTGCGTCGGCTTCGTACGGAGCAATTGACTACCGCCTTACACATGGCAGCACGCATCGACCGGTGCATCAAAGGACTGGAGAATGACGACCCGTGGTTGATGATGGAACAACTCATCGTCACACTATGCGCTGACCCGACGACACCTTGATACGGAATAACTAACAGTTCTCTGGTGACGTCAGGCCAAAACGCGATACAGTATGAATCAGGCTTTGCTGGCAGGTGTTGCCGTTTCAGTTGCAGCAGCAACATCAGCCGCCGCAGCCGCCACAGCCACTTTGCGGGCAGGCAGTTTTTCACGAATACGCGCTGACTTGCCGGAACGGTCACGCAAATAATACAGTTTAGCGCGACGCACATCGCCACGCCGCTTGACTTCAATGCTGTCGAGCAAAGGAGAGTAAGTCTGGAACGTCCGTTCCACCCCCTCGCCAGCAGAAATTTTACGTACTGTAAAAGCGGAGTTCAGACCACGGTTACGCTTGGCAATCACCACGCCTTCATAAGCCTGCACACGTTCGCGTGTGCCTTCCTTCACCTTGACGCTAACCACCACCGTATCGCCAGGACCAAAAATTGGGATGTTTTTACCCAAACGGGCAATTTCTTCCTGCTCTAATTGTTGAATAATATTCATTGCGTTACTCCTGAAAACAAATACGAACAGAGCAGACCGCCGCCTGATATCCGCGTTTTTTTATCGTCGGCCAAAAATCACGGCCGACCCATTTTATTGCCCCGCCTGCGCGAGCAATTGTTGCTCTACCGCATCCAGACCACGCGTCGCCAATAAATCCGGCCGCAATCGAGCTGTCCGCCATAAAGCCTGTTGCTGCCGCCAACGCGCAATGCGCGCATGGTCACCACTCAACAACACCTCCGGTACTGCCACCCCACGGTAAACTTCCGGCCGCGTGTAATGCGGATAATCCAGCAAACCATTCACAAACGAATCCTGGTCGGCCGACTGGGCATCGCCCAATACACCGGGCAATTGCCGCAATACAGCGTCCATCAACACCATGGCGGGCAACTCCCCACCAGACAGCACATAATCCCCGATGGACACGCACTGATCCACTTCGGCATCCAGCAAACGTTGATCAACGCCTTCATACCGCCCGGCCAGCAAAATAAAACCCGGCTGACCAGCCAATTCCATCACCAGAGCATGGTCGAGTATCCGGCCATGCGGCGCCAAATAAATGACGGACGGCTTTTCGACACCCGCCTCGCGCTGTGCTTGCCGCGCGGCCGTGATTGCCGCCTCCAGCGGTGGTGCTAGCATCACCATGCCAGGGCCGCCACCATATGGCCGGTCGTCAATCGTCCGATAATTATCGTGCGTAAAATCTCGCGGATTCCACAGCGTCAGACTGGCCAACTCACGCCCAAATGCTCGCCCACTCACTCCAAACTGGCGAATGGCGGCAAACATTTCGGGAAACAAGGTAACAACGTCAAATCGCACGGTCAAATCGCACAACAAACTTCCATCAATAATCCGGTTGCCAGTCCACCAGCACACGGCGTGCGACCAGATCAACGTCAAGAACGATTTGCCCCACAAACGGCAACAAACGCTCGCGTTCACCGCGCACCACCAGCACATCGTGCGCACCAGCTTCCAGTAATTGCGCCACTTCACCCAACACGATGCCTTGTTGATTCACCACCGTCAAACCGATCAGGTCCGACCAGTAGTACTGATTCTCAGGCGCTGGCGGCAGCCAGTCACGCGGAATCGCAATCTCGCGCCCCTTGAGCGCCAACGCAGCATCGCGATCTTCCACGCCTTCGAACAAGGCCACCAGGCCATTGCCATGCAATCTGACTTCGAGCACGGCATACGCCTGCCAAACCCCATCCCGACCGAGGTACCACGAATCATAGGCATCCAGCGTTTCAATCTCTTCACTAAAACTCTGGATTCTGGCCCAACCCTTGACGCCAAAGGGAACGGCTACCCGTCCCATGACCACCAGATTATCCGGTGACATTACCCGGCAATACGTTCGCTTTCGGTCTTGACCAATTTGGCCACGGCATCGCTCACTTTAGCGCCTTGCGACACCCAATGATTCACGCGATCCAGACTCAAGCGCAACGCTTCTGTGTTTTCCTTGGCAACCGGGTTGTAAAAACCCACCCGTTCAATAAACCGACCATCACGACGGCAGCGTGAATCAGCAACGACCACATTAAAAAATGGGCGATTCCGGGCGCCGCCGCGAGCAAGACGAATGACAACCATACGAAACACCTGACCACAAAATAAAAGAGCGCAATTATAAGCGATTTTTAACAGTCTGGCAAACCAATTAAAAAACCCCACTCCACGCCGGAATGGGGTTTTGCTGTGATGCCCGCGCATCAAACAACCGCGCAAGCGAACCACAAATTACATAGCTGGATCAACAACATAATGCTTGCGCGCTTGCAGGAAAGCCACTTCAGCAAAACCTGACGGCACGATATCCGCATCTTTTACGCCATACAGGGTATGAAAATCAATACCTTGTTCGATCAGCGAGTTGTTGCACACAACAAACTGCACGCCATGCGCACGCAATGAGTCAATGGTAGCCTTCTCTTTGTCATCTGGATGTGCCAACCATGCCACGCCCTTGGCGTACATCACGATTTTGACATCCATCTTGCCGCCCCAAACTTCAGCCGCCTTGATAGAATTGGCAATATTGCGCAACTTCATGCCACGTACTGCAGGCATATCACTGACCAGCGGCACGACAATCTTGAGCGTCCCGTACTTCTCGTGGGTAATATGTGGTTTGACATAGGCAGATACGTGAGGCGAAGCCGTCGCTGCTGCCGGACTATCCGCAAACGCCGGCGCTGCCACACACAATGTTGCTGCCACCATAGACCACAAAACATGCCGTTGTAATTTCATCTGTCTCTCCATATTAATCTAGCCGTAAAATATTTGCGTTCGACAATCTAACCTGCACCGGAATAAAACGCAAGCGCCTCACTTCCGCGCCCCCGCAGTTTACAACGAACCCGGCTGGCTTTACAATCATGAAATCGGTATGACAGTGAATACTCCGACCATCATTCTCGCCTGCGCACCGAACATTATCGACCGCATGCCGGATGGTCCATTTCTGCACTGGCTACCTGATGCTGCATCATCAATTCATATCAACGGTTCTGGAGACCTTACTCATGACAATTCACCACACCCGTCTTGCACGCGCTATGGCCAGCGCATTGTGTGTACCTGCTCTTTTGCTTGCCTCGCTGACCCATGCCGCCGACGCGGTCAAAGAACAATTCTTCCCGCCCTGGAGCCACGGCGCCAATGACCCCATCACCGAACATGGACTGGATTTCACCGTTCCTGAGATCGACAACCTGCCCGATTTTCACGGCGACCCCTGCCAGGCAAAACTGACCGTGTTCGTTGGTGGCAACTACTTCTTCGCCATGGCGCCACTGGTTGCCGAATTTGTCAAAGAACACCCGGAATTCAAAGGCAAGATTTATTACGAAACCATCCCGCCCGGCCTGCTGGTCGACCAAATCAAACATAACGGCACCATCACCGTCGGCAACATGACCTGGACCGCACATGCTGACGTCTACGCTGGCGGCATGAAACGCGTCACCGGCGTCATCAAGGACGGCTACGCCACTGGCCCTGCCGTACCTTACGCCACCAACACCCTCACCATCATGGTACCCAAAGGCAACCCTGCGCACATCACAGGTCTTGCCGATCTGGGCAAACCGGGCGTACGTCTGGTCATGCCAAACCCCAAATTTGAAGGCATCGGCCGCCAGATCAAAGCCAGCCTCGCCAAGGCCGGCGGCGACGCACTGGTCAACACCGTCTACACCGACAAAGTGAAAAATGGTGAAACGCTGATGACGCATATCCACCATCGCCAGTCACCACTGTTCCTGATGCTCGGACGCGCCGA